>JAGGZT010000039.1 GCA_021161905.1 Acidobacteriota bacterium
ATATTATATCTCTTGTTTTTAAACTATGTCAAGAAAAAAATTAAAAATCACATAACTTGATTGGAGAAAACTTTAAACTTCCTGTGTCCATAGGGATGGGTGCTATCAGGAGGCTTAGCTGCCAAGGTCACCCCGATGAGCCCGATCACATTGGAAGAGGCATCGAGTAGAGAATGAAAACCATCAGCAGCCACACTCAAGATGTCGTTCCTGAACCCGTAGATGAGCTTAGCCAGAGAAACACCCAGGTTGAGAAGGAAGACCAGAATAAGTAATCTTTTTATCTCGGCTAACCTCTTATCCACACCTGCTCCTCCACGACAGTTTATCTCATCGCTTCCTAAACTTCAAACCCACCCCAATTGCGGGGGAGGTTTCTCTCTGATATCATATTAAGCTATGATTTGTTCAATCATCAAGTGGGCTATTGGGATAACTCTTACTGTAATAGGAGCTATCATCTTCTTCATTACCTATCCTTTCACCAGAAAAAGCATCTTTCCCCATAAGGTGGCTAAACTATGGGCACGCTCCCTCATCCTCGTAAGCGGAAGCAGAGTAACCCTCGAGGGGAAAGAAAACCTAAAAGGCATCACTGGTCCCCGGGTAGTATTCGCAAACCACCAGAGCTTCTTCGATATCTATATCCTGATAGCCTATCTTCCGGGAAGGGTCATCTTCCTCTCTAAAAAATCCATCTTCAAAATACCGATCCTTGGATTGATAATGAAACTACTTGGTGATGTTCCGATAAACAGAACCGATGTTAAATCCGCCCTCCATAGTATGGATGAGGCGGCAAAGAAGGTGAAGGACGGTTATCTCCTCGTCGTCTTCCCCGAAGGGACACGAAGCCTCGATGGACAGGTTCAGCCGTTCAAAAGTGGGGTGGCGAGAATACCCTACAAGGCGGGAGCGAAGATAATCCCTGTAGCCATCTCGGGAACGGGCGACATCCAGAAAAAGGGAAGTATGAGAGTGAAAGGGTCTAAAGTAAAGGTCTCGATACTCCCTCCTCTTCCTCCGCCGGGAAGATTAAAAAGGGAACAATTAGCCACTTTGGAAGAAATAAGGAAAAGGATCATCTCCTCGCTTCGGGGAGGGAGTTGATCAACTGCTCAAGATCACCGGTTAGCGATTATGGTAAGCCCGCGAAGACGGTTTATCGCCGCCGCTATCTCAAACCTCCTTGGGCGAGCATAGATACCCAAGGGAAGAGGGTTTATCACATCAAGCCCTTTTGCCTCTATATCCCTTTCCAATAGATCAACCACCTCGCGCAGGGTCCTCCTGCCATCCATATAGCGATTCCTGGCGTAGATGATGGCGTCCGCTATCGCCCTTGTCTGGCTTACATCTACGATCTGCTCTACCGCCGAGAGATCGATAGTTTGCCTTCCAAAGATTATGGTGTGCTTCCCCTTGACCGATAGCTTAACCTCCCTCTTCCCCCTTCTTGCGTCCAGGCTCCCGGGAAGGGGTATCCGTCCAAGGCGAGGCTTCCCAAAGTGATCCCCTCCTTCCATCTTTCGCTCCGCCTTATACTTCTCCGCTATTCGATGCGCCTCAACAGTGACATCGTGAGGAAGGTAATCCTCCATCTTGATCACATAGTCGGCTACATCGAAGTAATCGCCTGACCCCCCCAATACGAGGACGGTAGAGACACCACAATCGCGGTAAAGTAGCTTCACCTTATCGATGAACGGGGTGATCGGCTCCTTATCCTTCGCCACCAGCTCCTGCATCCGATGGTCGCGGATCATAAAATTGGTCGCTGAGGTGTCCTCGTCTATCAAAAGAAGCTCCGCCCCTACCTCGAGCGCCTCGATGATATTCGCCGCCTGGGAGGTGCTTCCGCTGGCATCATCGGTGGAAAACGCGGTAGTATCCTTACCAAAGGGGAGGTTGTTTATGAAAGGACTGATATCCACCTTCTCCACCCTCCGTCCATCCTCCGCCCTTATCTTCACTGCTTTGGGGTTAGCGATCACCAATTCCCTTCCGTCTCCGGGAATGTGGTTATATACCCCTAATTCTATCGCCCTGAGAAGGGTTGACTTCCCATGATATCCACCGCCAACGATGAGGGTAACCCCTTTGGGGATACCCATCCCGGAGACCTTGCCTTTATTCGGCGTCTCAATGGTTACCTCGAGAGAAGCTGGAGAGCGGAACAAGACTACATTCTCCCCCCGCATCGGCGACTCATCAACCCCGGATGCCCTGGGGAGGAGACTGTCATTGGCTAAAAAAGCAACCAGACCGAGCTCATCAAGTTTTCCCCTGATGAAATCAGCATCCTCCACCGTCTCTATGTGGCGGTAGAGACGATCCCTATCGAGGCGGGAAAAGATCAAACTCTCCTCAATGATCCGGGGGAGCTCCCGGAAGAACATATCCTCGGCATCCCTCGCCGCTATCGTGCGCCCTCTCGCGGGAAGCCCCATAGCAAAACGGGCTTCGATGAAAGCTGGATCAACGATGATCGATGTCCGCTCAAGCACCTCCTGGCCTGGAGCATCGATCTCGATTAAACCGCTATTTCCTGAACCACGGATGCCCTTGCTATATCTCTTGATGTTCCCACGAAAGATACGGGTGAGAAAGTCGGAAAGTCCCACCTTACGGCTTTTACTACGATAGGTATCAGGGGGGAAACCCGCTACTTCGGCGGGAACCCGAACCCGAATCCGGGAAGGGGTGGCGAATGGGTCTCCCTGGGCATGATCGATGAAGAGGCGATATCTGCCAAAGGAGTAAACCCCTTCGATATCCTTGTAAGCCTTATATCCCCTTCTATCTATCCTCCTTAAGATCCGGGTGAGGTCTTGCTCAGTGCGCATCTTTCTCTCTCTGACACCGCCTTCAAAAGCTTTCTTCCGAAATCCAAACAGAGCGATTTATCCATTTTATCGTAATCCTCAAAGGGCTTTCCCCGACGAGCGTAGTATTCCTTCAGGGCACGATAATCCTCTTTGGTCAGGAGTTTCTTTATCATCCTCTCGGGAAAGGCACGGCTAAGCTTGGGCGAGGCGGAGGACTTTTTAATCAGGGTGTCAATATAACGCCTGGTATAGGGACCACTTGCTCCACAGACGACAAATACCGCCACCACCCTTGGAGCTATTTCCTTTCCCCTTTTTTTGAGAAAGAGGTTCAGATCCTTCTGGATATCTCCGTAATAAATCCCTGAGCCAAGAACAACATACCTATAAGAAGAAAAATCTCGTTCTAAGGCATCTTTGGCATCGATTATATCTACGGGCACTCCTATCCCTTCGGCGATCCACTCCGCGGTGAGTTTGGTCGAGCCGTAGCGGGAACCGTAGATTATTGCCCAATCGGATGCGTAAACTCCGTTTAGAAGAAAAAGGGAAACAATCGATAAAAAAAGGAAACCTTTCCACCTTCTCATCATAACCTCCTCAGGGAAACTATTTTTCTATAACAAACAAGAAAATCAGTGTCAAGAATCTCTCCGAGGGGACTATTCCTTACGGTGCCGGTTTTTTCTTCCGCCTCTTTCTAATGTCAGGGAGCCCCTTTTCTTTTAAGATATCAATAAAGGCAGAAGCCAGGCTGGGATCAAATTGAGTACCGGAGCACCTTTCGAGCTCCGCTATCACCTCGTCGATGCTCCGTGCCTTGCGGTAAGCACGGTCGGAGGTCATCGCTTCCACCGTGTCCGCCACCGCCAAGATGCGTGCCCCCAACGGTATATCATTTCCCGAAAGACCATCAGGATATCCCGTGCCATCATATCTCTCATGATGATGAAGGATGATGGGACGAACATCCTTGAAAAACTCTATCGGCTCGATTATCTTCACGCTCATCTCCGGATGTTTCTTCATTATCTCATACTCCTCAGGGGTGAGCTTTGCCGGCTTTACAAGGATGGAGCTATCGATAGCTACCTTACCGATATCATGAAGGATGCCCGCTATCCTCAATTGTTCCTGCTCCCTCGGCGAAAGTCCTATCTTCTTCGCCAGCTCTACCGCAAAGACAGAGACCCGTTCAGAATGACCTCTGGTATAAGGGTCCTTGAGCTCGATCGCCTCAGCAAGGGCAAGCATCGTCTGGAAGTAATTACGATTCAGCTTGTCGAGCGCCTCACGGAGCGCTCTTGTCCGCTCAGCGACTTTTTGCTCAAGTTCTCTGGTAAGCTTCATCAATTCCAAATTCTGCTTTTTGGTGAGCTCGGTAAGCCTCTTATTCTCCTTTACCATTTCGTAATAGGAAAGACCCAATCTCACTGTTGCTCGAAGGTCCCCATCGTTCCAAGGCTTGGTGATGAACTTGTATATCTCCCCTTTATTCACCGCCTCTTCCGCAACCCCGATATCGGGATCACCGGTCAGCATCATTCTAACAACATCGGGATAACGCTCACGGACCATCTTCAAAAAATCAGCTCCCTTCATTCCCGGCATTCGATGGTCAGAGAGAACCAAAGCCACCTCATCGCGCGAAAGAAGATCCAATCCCTCTTCGGCAGAAGTCGCTTCAACAATCTCGATATCCTCCTTCCTCAGCGTCCGCCTTAAGGCGCTGAGAACACCTTTTTCATCATCCACAATGAGTACCTTGGGTTTATCCACCTTTCTTACCTCTCTTAATGGGAAGATATATAGTGAAGGTAGTCCCCTTACCTACCTCACTCTCTACCTCTATCCTCCCTTTATGGTGTTCCACAATGCGATAAGCGATGCTCAAACCAAGGCCGGTGCCAATCTTACCTTTTTTGGTGGTAAAGAAGGGCTCGAAGATCCGGGGAATATGTTCGCGCGGTATCCCTTTCCCCGTGTCCTTGACTTTCACTATTATCTCCTCCCCCTCTTTTCTGGTAATAATCGTTATAACACCTTTCTTTTCAATAGCTTGAGCTGAATTCACCAGGAGGTTCATAAACACCTGGGATAACTCCCTTGGGTAACCTTTTATTTGAGGAAGCTCTCCATAATCCTTCACCACCTTTGCCTTATGTTCAATCTGATGCCAAACGAATTTTAAAGCAATGTCGATACATTCGTTGACAGAAAACATCTGAGGAGATTCCCTGGTCGGGGCGGCAAAGTTCCTCAATTCCCGCACTACTTGACTGATGCGAGAAAGACCCTCTTTCGATTCGGAGACTACTTTGGGGAGGTCTTCCACGATAAAAGATATGTTCTTCTTTTTGAAGGAACGAACGAGCTCGGAAGAAAGAAGGAGAACCTTTTCCTTCTTATCAAGGTTATCCCGAAGTTCCTTTATTTTCGAGAAAAGCTCCCCAAGTTCGGAGACATATTCCTCTAAGCTATTGAAATTGCTCAAGACGAAACTTAAAGGGTTATTTATCTCATGGACGAGGCTGGCGGAAAGCTCCCCCAGCGACGCCATTTTCTCCGCCTGCTTTAATCTCTCCTCGAGCCTCTTTCTCTCAGTTATATCGATAAGAGAGGCAAGGAGCCTTTTTGTCCCCGGGATAAAACTACCATAAGCTCTCACTTCTCTTACCTCACCACTCGGGCGAACTACCCTTAATTCGATCTCCGGGGAAACCTTCTCCCCTCTCAACCTTGCCTTAAATCTCTTTCTCAACCTCTCTCTCTCTTCTGGAGGATGGATGTCGTAGAACTTCAATTTCCCTTCAATATCTTCCTTTCTCCTTCCACTAAGCTCCTCAAACCTCTTATTAACTAAATAATAGGTCCCGTCTGGTTCAATTACCGAGACCGCGGTACCGGAATACTCGAATAGGGTACGATACCGTTCCTCCGACTCCCGTAGTTTCTCCTCGAGCATCTTCTTCTCGGTGATATCCTTACTAATACCTGCTACTCCCACTATCTTCCCCTTGTGATCCCTAATCGGAGAAGAGGTCAGGATGACATTCCTTATTTTCCCAGATTTAGTAATCCTCTCTGTCTCAATATTTTTCAAAGGCTCTCCTGAGATTACCTTCTTGAACAGCTGGATTGCTCTCTCTAACTTCTCTTTGGGAAGCAATATAGAAAAATGCTTACCCACCAGTTCTCCTCTACCATATTCATAAAGCTCCTCTGCTGCTGGATTTACATATTGGATAATCCCCTCGGTATCGGTTATCACTACCGCCTCTGGAGTATTATCAAGCAGGCTGGTTAATCGCTCGTTTACCTCCCTTAGCTTTCGCTCAAGCTCCTCCTGTTCAGTAACATCCTCGCCAATAGAGAGAATCATCCTCTGCCTTCCCCCCTCATCCTTTATTACCGCGTTATGCCAAGAGATTAACCGTTCCTCTCCTTTCCTGGTTACAATCGGGTTCTTGAATGTCGGGGGAAGAGCCACCAACTTAAGCCAGGAGAACACCTCGTAAACCCGGGTTCGCCATCGTTCAGGGAGAAAGATATCGAACCACTTCTTACCAATAACCTCATCTCGATTGTACCCGGTTAACTCCTCACACTTCCGATTGAAGAGGACAATCTTTCCCTCAAGATCGAGCCCAACAATCAGAGCATTGGCTGTCTCAATGAGCCGTTCATTAAATGTCTTCTCTCTCTTCAGCTCAGCAAGGAGCTTCTCCCTTTCCGTTACATCACGGGCAATCCCCTGACTACCAATTATCTTCCCCTCCACCACCAGAGGGGAAGCGCTTATCTCAAGTGTCCTTACCTCTCCGTCCTTTCTTATTATCCTGATTGAATAGGTATGTTTTTCCCCACTGATGGTCTTCTTGAATTCGGAACGGGCTTTCTCTCTATCTTCTGGAAAAACCAACGGCAGGAACGGTTTTCCAATCATCTCCTCGCGACGATAACCGGAGATCTCCTCCGCCGCCTTATTGCCGTCGATAAACCTCCCGTCCCTATCCATCAGGTAAACCAAATCCTTAGCGTTCTCAAAGAGAGAGCGATAACGCATCTCCGATTCCCTTAAGACGGAAAGCAGTTTTTCCCTCTCAGTCACATCACGGATCGAACCCTGTATCGCCAATCGCCCCTGATACATCACCGGCACTGAGGAAAGTTCAGCGATGAACTTACTTCCATCCTTCCGCTTCGCCCAAAAAGTGTACCTCGGCAGAACTCGCTCCCCTCGTTGTTTCCTCGTTGCTACCTCCTCCACCTTCCTAAGACTCTCCTCTGCTACCAGTTCTCGGTAATCACGACCTATAGCCTCGGAAGGCGAGGAAAAGCCGAAGATGCGACAGAACTCCTCATTCACATAGAGAAATCGATTATCTTGAATGATGTAGATACCATCCAGGGAGTGTTCTACCAAGTTGCGATATCTTTCCTCAGAGAGGAGAAATTCCTTGGTGCGCTCCTCCACCTTTTTTTCAACTTCAGCAAGATACTCAGCCATTTCCTTCTCCTGACGCAAACTATCGATCACCAACGCCAAATAAACAGCGATGGACTTGAAAAGGACCCTTCTCCTCGAAGTAACCTTGTAGCCACGGGAAAGACCAAAGAATAAAGCCCCCAAATTCTTATGGAAGGTGCTGAGAGGAGTAACCAGTAAGGAAGTTATCCCAACAGAGGATAAGAATTCACCACAAGAAGGAGGAAGTTCAGCAACCTGCAATCTTTTAAGTTCGCCTTCTTTAAAAAAGGCGCCTTCTATTTTTAACCATTTCTCGACAAAGGAAAGTAGTGAGGAAACTAACTCTACGCTTACTCCCTTTTTCTGAAGGGAAACATAAAATTTTACTTCTTCCCCCTCTGGGGGAAGAAGCGATAAGCAACATAGTGAAAATCCAAATACCTTCGAAATAAACTCAGCTGCTAACCTCCCTACCTCTTCCTCAGAGGATAAACTGGATAACTGCCTCTCAAAAATTAAAAACTGGGTAAAAAACTCCTCGAAATCCTTCCCCCTCAATCCCATCTCCTTAAAAACATCCCTTTGGCCTCAGCCTATGAGGAAAAGCTGATACCTCCCTCAAAAAACAAGGCTTGCCGAGATTCAGCTGGGGTTTCCATCCATCTCTCAATTCTCCATATAATTTTTATTAAGTATACAATAGATGGCGTTTTTTTTCAATAAGAAAGCCGTCTTTAATAAGGCGGCTTTATTTACCTTTTCCTTCCACCTAATGGACTCATTCCCTCACAAAAACCCGGATTGCCTCCTTCCCTACCACCACTACCACCCGACGCCCTAAAGAAAAATAGGGGGCAAGATCGGAATGAGCGAAGACGAAGTTGAAATACTCCCTGGTTCCATATTCGAGCCTCCTCTCCTTCATCCCCTTCCGATAAAGGCTATCTACCCAAACGCCACCCCTAAGATAAAAAACCTTCCCCGCAACCTCCTTCATCTGAACAACAGCTTCACCAGTCAATTTTCCTTTTTGTAAGCTCTTAAGATGAAGGCTGGTATCTACTGCTGCTTTACCCGTTTCCTTCTTCATCGCTCTCTGAGCCCCTTCCATCTTATCCGCCTGAGGGGCAAGAACCTTACCCCACTCACCGGTTCGTCCCAGCCTTCTCTTCTCCTCCTCAACGATGAGATAGGAGGTGTAGGGAGTGATTATTCCGTACTTCTTGCTCAGCTGGATCACCTCCTCTTTGAGTTCCGGATCCTCTCCGTGAAGCCTTATCTCCGTCAAAAGATAACCTATCTTCCTTGCCGCCCAGAGACGAGGGATGAAGGGAGCGACATCGCTTTCCTCAGGGAAACGAACCTGATAGCGAAAACCCTTCCTTCTGGCTCCCATCTCTCCATTCAGGGTGATGGTGGTCTTCCCGGAGTTGCGATACCTACCAATCAAGATGAGCTGACTCCCTTTGAAGAAATCGGGCAACTCCTTAGGAAAAAGGTCTTCGACCCTTATCCTTCCGAAATCGAGCCTGGGATCGGAAAGCACCGGGAAGTTCACCTTCTCGAAGAAGGAGGATACCCGGGATTCGAGCTCCTCATCGGGCTTGATATAAGCGGAGGTCCCTCTATTCTTCTCCGAAAGCTCATCAAGCAGTTTGGTGTTAACCCCATAGCCCACACCGAAGGCGAAAAGGCGTATTTTCCCCTTCGCTTTCTTGCTCACATCCGCTATGATCTTCTCAGCACTGGTCACCCCTACCGTAGGTTTGCCATCGGTCAGGAAGACGATGAACTTGGGCCTACTATCTCTTTGGAAAAGGCCAATGGCGGTAAGGAGAGCATCGTGAATGTTGGTTCCGCCAGCAGCGGATACATCTTCCAAAAAGGAGCGAGCGCGCTTTTTATTCTCCCTATTCGCCGGAATAAGGGTTTCACTCAGCTTCCTAACATCGGTGGAGAAGGTGATGATGGTAAACCTATCAGCCTCATTAAGACCCGATACCCCGAATTTGAGGGCAGAGAGTGCTTGTTCTATCTTCTCATCGCTCCTCATACTACCTGAAGTATCGAGCACAAAGACGATATCCTTCGCTGCTATCTCCTTCAGCTTGAACCGATACTTTGGGGTGATGGCGAGGAGGAAGAAACCGGGTTCGCCTCTCTCACGATAGGTGAGAAGGCTCGCTCCGAAGTCCCTTTTAGTGAACGAATAGTAAAGCAGAAAATCCTTCTTGGGAATTTTCCTTTCAAGCTCCAAGCTAACCCGAGCATGGGTTTCGGAGAGTCGTTCCACATCTACCTCATGGCTCGGGGAATATATCATCTTTAAAGGTGCCGCGGAACGGATGTCGACCACTAAGGTGAGTTCAGAAAGAGGATAGCTTCTTCCTCTCCTCCTTAAGGGGAGACGGTAAGTGACTACGCTTCCATCATAGGGAAGAACCTCAATATATCTAAGGCTTATCTTCCTCCTCCCATGCGGCGGGACAGGAAAAACCCGAGCCCGAAAGAGACCACATCCCGCCCACTCAAGGAGCCCGGGATCACGCAGTCTCCTCACGATATCCTCATATATTCGCCGTGCTCTCCTGCTATCGAGAAGTTCTCCCTTAACCTTTTTCCCATCTATCCAGAGGTTAAACTCGGAAACAGAAGCACCACGAGGAAGGGGAAAGAGATAATACCCCTCAAGCCGATATGGTGTGCCGTTCAGGAACTCCTGCTCGATGGTGGTCTCAGCCACCCGCTCTTTTATCTTCACATTAACCCGCTGATAGGCAAGCTTAAGGGGACCGGGGTGAGGATAACGGGGGACCGGATGGGGAATGATGTATCCTTGAGCAAAAGCAAAACCGAAACCGGCAAGGGTAACAACCAAAGCAAAGAATAATGCTTTACTTCTCATTTTTCCTCTCCTTTATTTCAGGGTTCTTGCCGGCGGGAATGAGCTTTAAACTTAACCTGCCTGAGGCATAAACCCCTCTCCCCCCAATCTTGAGTGGAGAAAATCGCCATTTTGCAACCGCTTCTACTATCGAACGATCAAGGAGCGGGTCACCACTTCCCAGCTCCAAGTCCGCCTTCACCACTCTACCCTCGGGGCTCACTGTAAGCTTAAGGATCACCTCTTTGGGGTAGCTCCTGTCATCGGGAAGCTCTATTGTTTCCGGCTTTCCTTCAATAAGAGGGAGAAGAGGATCGGCAAAAAGGGCAATCGGATTCTCTATCGTTCCTCTTTCTCCTTCCTTGGTGAGATCGAGAAAATGGACCGCCAACCTCCCCTTCTTCACTTCCTTCCCCCCCTTTGGTACCAAACGGATAAAGCGAACTTCCTCCCTTACACTCACCGTCACCTTTTCTCCCGCCACTTCTCCTTCTAACGCGGGAGCGAGTGGCGGTGTTTTGACAAACTTCGCGCTTTCTTTCTTCGCGGTATCGCTTGCGAGCCTTTCCTCTTTCTCAAGAAAATGCTTATCTCCTCCCTTCCCTTTGTTTGGGATCTCTCCTTTCTTCTTGCCGAGGGGTTCTTCCAAAGAGTAGACTGAATCTCTTTTTTTCTCTCCACCCTTTTGCTTGGATACCGGTTTAGGAACACGCGCCACTCTCTCCTTCTCAGTAAGGAGGGCTACTGGCTTTGAGCTTTTTTTCTCTTTAGCTCGATGATAGTAGAGGTAGAAAAGGGAGGAAAGCGCGGTGAGGATGATTAAGGCAGCGATCAGAGTTGAGGCTTTGGGAATCAGGGGGAAAAAGGATCTGCCCTCGCTAATCTTCCCCTTTCTATTCCTTATCCTCGCAATCACCTCAGGGGCTATCTCCTGTTGCTCTTTAACAGGAGGGAGTTGCGAAACAAGAAGGACCGTCTCCTTAAGGAGGACGAGCTCCTTTCGGCAAGCAGGGCAGGCCGCAAGATGTCGTTCTACCTTCTCCCTTTCCCTTCTTGAAAGCTCTCCATCAAGGTAAGGCGAAAGTCTCTTCCTCACATAGCGACAACCACTCATCGCTCCTCCTCCCCTCGGTTAAAGTGGGGTTCGATGTAGGCTCGGAGAAAACTTCTCATCTCCTCGCGAGCCCGGGCGAGGCGCGACTTAACCGTCCCTTTCCTCAGGGAAAGAACCTTGGCTATCTCCTCATAGGAAAGACCCTCAACATCGCGAAGAAGGATAACCGCCCGAAACTCCGGCGAAAGCAGACTAAGCCCCTCCTCGATCTTACCTAAAAGCTCTTGTCCAAACACCCTCTTTTCGGGAGAAGGTCTTGGATCCCTACCCTCGATAAAGGAAAGGGATGAATAGCGCTTTTTCCGCTTCAATTCATTGATAGCACGATTCATCACCACCCGGTAGAGCCAGGTACGAAGCGATGAACAACGACGGAAACGATCAAGGTTCTCATACAGGCTTATGAATACCTCCTGGGTGAGGTCGAACGCCTCGTCGCGGTCACCGATCATCCGATAGGCGAGATTAAACACAAACCGCTCATTATCCTTCACCAGCTTGGAGAACGCCTCTTCCTCTCCGGCAAGGGAGCGACGGATAAGCTCTTTCTCCCCCGCCCTTATCTGTTCCACCCCTTCCTCCGTTTCTTGCGGAAATTCTGTTCTTATCATAACAGCTTTCACTGCAAAGGGCAAAGGGAGGAAATCGCTACTCATTCCCGCCTCCTTTCTCACCTATTTAGACAACCGAGAAGGAAAAAGGTTCCCGGATAAATCGATTGACAAAAAGGAGCTCAGCTGGTAATATAGGTTCCTATCTCGGACTCTTAACTCTCAGGTAGGAGGATAGGGCTTATGAGAGGGGGATAGGAAAGAGGTCTTAAGGCTTAATTGAAATAATGGGCATAAAAACGGCATTTTTAATAGAGGTAGTTAGATTTATCATAAAGGTTTTCTTCCACTTCCTTATATCCATTAGTAAAGTATTTCGCCTTCCCACCGAAGGGATTACTCGAGCCTTCCTAAAAGTAAATAACTTTTTGGTTAGAAAAGAAAAAAAGCACTTGGAGGACAAAAAACTTCTCCTCCTTCTTCCTCGCTGTCTTCAGAAAAGGGATTGTCAGGTGGACTTAGCGAGCGATGTAAGAAACTGCCAAAGATGTGGTCGCTGCCCTGTCGCTGAAATAGTAGCTCTGGTCGAGAGGTACTGCATACCTGCTTTCGTTGTCGATGGTGGAGAGCTTGCGAGAAAAAGGGTGAAAGAATCACACTGTGAAGCAATCGTAGCGGTTGCTTGTGAGCGGGAACTTGAAGAAGGAATACTTGATGTACTTCCTCCGGTGATCGGCATCATAAACGAACGCCCCAAGGGACCATGTAATGAGACACTCGTCTCAGTGGAGAAGGTGGAGGAAGCGATCAAACTCTTCCTCCGCCCTTTGAAAGAGGATCCAATCCCTCAACCCTTATCTTCTACCAAGGGAGAGGGTTAGCTTTATTTTAACCAAGGGAGATACCAATGGAAGAGAAGGTAAGAGAGGTAATAAATGAGATAAAACCCGCCCTTCAAGCAGATGGCGGGGATATAGAACTGGTGGAGATAAAGGATAAGGTGGTGTGGGTAAGATTACTTGGCGCCTGTGGTGGTTGTCCTATGGCGCAGCTTACCCTTCAATTTATGGTGGAACGGCAGATAAAGGAAAAGGTTCCTGAAGTAGAGCGGGTTGAGGCAGTGTAACCCCCTTCATCAAATCCGTCAGAACGAGGTGAAGCCAATGATCGAAATAAGGTTCCACGGGCGGGGTGGTCAAGGGGCAGTGGTAGCATCCAAGCTATTTGCTTCAGCGGTATTCCGGGAAGGGAAATATGTCCAGGCGTTTCCCGCTTTTGGGGTGGAACGCCGGGGAGCACCGGTTACCGCCTTTGCCCGAATAGACGATAAGCCAATACACCTCCGCTGCCAAATATACCACCCAGACCACCTGGTAGTTCTCGATCCATCCCTCATCGAAGCGATCGATATAACCCAAGGGCTCAAAGACGGGGGATGGATTCTAATAAACTCAAAGCACAAACCCTCCGATTACCCCGATCTAATGGAAAGATTCAAAGTGGCGACTGTGGATGCCAGCGGAATAGCAGTGAGAAACCACCTTGGTTCACGAACCAACCCGATAGTGAACACAGCGATACTTGGTGCATTTGCCAAGATAACCGGTCTGGTGGGGCTCAGGGCGCTAACACAGTCGGTTAAGGAGGAGGTACCATTTGATCCTGAAGGGAATGTAAAAGCAGTGGAAGAGGCTTATAATCGAGTAGTCCTTCCTTAAAAACTTATGTAAAAAGAAATGGAGCAAAAAATGAGTAAGCCTCCTTATGAGAAACAGGAGAAGATAGAGTTCGCTTCAGCAAAGGATCTCCCGCCAACACCGATATCCCTCGGGATCGCCACGGTAAACAGAACCGGTAGTTGGCGGTATATGATGCCTCTTTTTGAGGATAAAACCCCTCCTTGCAATAATCAATGCCCTGCCTCGGTGGACATCGAGGGAATGATGCGGTTAGTAGGGGAGGGGAAATTTGAAGAAGCATATCTCCTCTTGAGAAAGGAGAACCCGTTTTCGGCAATCTGCGGGGCGATTTGTCCTCATCCCTGTGAGAAGGTTTGCAATAGGGGAAGGTTCGATAGAGCCTTAGCCATCCGGGCTATTGAGCGGATGGTGGCTGAGTTCGGCCTTGAAAGGGACATTCCCATCGAAAAGGGGAAAGAAAGGGAAGGTAAAGTGGCGATAGTCGGCGGTGGTCCTATCGGTCTTTCCGCCGGCTATTTCCTTACCCTTCTCGGGTACAAGGTCGATCTCTTCGAACAGGAAGAAGAACTTGGCGGTGCCCTTCGTGCCATTGGTCTTAAAAAACTGCCTCAGAAGCTTCTTGAGAAGGAAGTCGCCTTTATCGAGGAAGTTGGCGTAAACATTATCACTGGCAAAAAGCTGGGCGAATCCATCTCCTTAGAGGACCTCAGAAATGATTACCAGGCGATACTACTCGCTTTAGGCTACCCTCCAGAAAAGCCAATAAAGCCCAAAAAAGATGGCTCTCTCGAGACAGATATCCCCGGCGTTTTTGCCCTTGCCCTCAAAGAGGGCGATATAGCCTCGGCGGTAGCGGAGGGAAAGAGAGGAGCGATAGTGGTGGATTGTTTCATCTCGAAAAAAGAGTTTAAGCCAGAGCAGCTAAAAATAGGTGAAAACGGTCCCCTCTCTTTCCGTAAGTACTGCGGGGAAAAGATAAAAAGGAGTGATCATATAGCCTCCTTCTCCGAGCTCAACCTCGCCTACTTCGAAAAGAACGAAGGGAAAGCACCGGATGAAAGAAGGGGATACTCCCCGACCGAAGCGAAGGAAGAAGCCTCCCGCTGCTTCCATTGTGGGGTGTGCAATATGTGTGGCAACTGTTATACGGTTTGTCCTGATGCCGCCATTCAGCCACTTCCCGATGGTCGAGGCTACCGTCTCCATTACGGTTACTGCAAGGGGTGCCTTCTCTGCGTCAATGAATGCCCCAGAGCGGCGATGAGCTTTAAGGAGGTAGAAAGATGAAGAAGGTAA
The DNA here is from genome assembly GCA_021161905.1 of Acidobacteriota bacterium. Classification (NCBI taxonomy): domain Bacteria; kingdom Pseudomonadati; phylum Acidobacteriota; species Acidobacteriota bacterium. Next base: position 14,845 of record JAGGZT010000039.1, read on the forward strand.
TAGTTGGGAACCATGCCGTCTCTTACGGCGCGATGCTCTCTCGGGTCGAGGTCATCGCTGCTTACCCCATCACCCCCCAGACCCAGATCGTCGAGGAGCTTTCCGAGATGTGCGCCTCGGGGAAGTTAGCCGCCAAATTCCTCAAGGTAGAATCGGAACACTCGGCGATGGCAAGCTGTATTGGTGCTTCTGCCACTGGAGCAAGGGCGTTCACCGCCACCTCCTCCCACGGACTTGCCCTGATGCACGAACTCCTTCACTGGGCAGCTGGCGCCAGACTACCCATAGTGATGGCGAATGTAAACCGGGCAATGGCGCCAGGTTGGTCGATATGGGTGGATCAAAATGACTCCCTCTCCCAGCGGGATACCGGTTGGCTCCAGTTTTACTGTGAGAGCAACCAGGAGGTGCTTGACACCATAATCCAAGCATACAAGATATCAGAAAAGGTGCTTCTACCTTCCATGGTGATCCTTGATGCTTTCTTCTTATCCCATACCTCGGAACCCGTGGATATCCCAGATCAAAAAGAGGTGGACCGCTTCCTCCCTCCATATCGACCGAAGTACAAACTCGATGTGAACGATCCGCATGCCTTCGGTGGGCTCTGTGCCCCAGATATCTATATGGAGTTCCGCTACAAGATGGAAAAAGCAATGGAGGAGGCGATTGTGGTGGCGGAGGAGGTGGATAACGAGTTCAAGAAACAATTCGGAAGGGGATATGGATTGGTTGAGGAATATCGAACCGATGATGCGGAACTCATCATAGTGACCTCCTCCACTGTCTCCGCTACCACCCGGGTAGTGGTGGACGATCTCCGAAGTAAAGGAGAAAAGGTGGGAATGGTAAAGATCAGGATGTTTCGCCCCTTCCCTAAAGAGAAGGTACTAAGCGCCTTGAAAAAGGCAGAAAAAGTGGCGGTAATAGACAGAAATATCTCCTATGGTCATGGAGGGATATTCGCTGAGGAGATAAAATCCACCATTTATGGAACGGAGATCGAAAAGAAACCCACGATCTTCGGCTATGTCACCGGACTCGGGGGACGGGATATAACCCCGGAGTTGATTACCGAAATCGCGAAAAAAACGCTCAAGGCTCAAAAGCCCGAAAGCGATATCATCTGGATGGGGGTAAAACTATGAGAATACCGGAAGTAGAACTTGTAACCTCAGGACACTTAGCCTGCCCTGGTTGTGGTGGGGCTTTAGCAATGAGATATGTCCTGAAAGCACTCGGGGAGAAAACCATCATAGCGCTACCTGCTTGCTGTTGGTCGATAATCGCTGCTCCCTTTCCTTATTCTTCAGTCCGCGTCCCTCTTATCCATATCGCCTTCGAGACCGCTGCTTCGACTGCCAGCGGTATCCGCGCTGCCCTCGATGTAAAAGGGGAAAAGGATGTTAATGTCCTCGCCTGGGCAGGTGATGGTGGCACCTTCGACATTGGGTTTCAGGCGCTCTCTGGAGCAGCGGAGAGAAACGAAGATATAATCTACATCTGTTATGACAACGAAGCCTATATGAACACCGGTATCCAAAGAAGCTCAGCCACTCCCTATCGCGCCTGGACCACAACCACCCCCTACGAGTTCCCCAAGGAAGAACAGAAGAAGAACATCGTGGAAATAATGGCAGCTCACCGAATACCTTATACCGCTACCGCCACCGTAGCTTATCCTGAGGATCTTATTAGGAAGATAAAAAAGGCGAAAGAGATAAAAGGAACCAAATTCATCCACATCCTCGCCCCCTGTCCTCCTGGGTGGAAGATACCTTCGGAGATATCGATAAAGATGGCTCGTCTCGCCGTCCATAGCAAGGTGTTCCCCATTTACGAAGTGGAAAACGGATTAAATTACACCATTAATATTGAACCTCAAGGAATACCGGTAGAGGAGTACTTAAAACCCCAAAAGAGATTCGCCCATCTCACCTCTAAGGATTACCAGGAAATCCAAAAAAGGGTTGATCAAGAGTGGGAGATATTGCTTAGAAAGGTGGGAACAAAGGCAAAGGCGTAGGGGTTTATCGCTCAAGGTTTCTGATCCGTTGAGCGACATCCTGAAATTGGGGGTTAAGGTTGAAAAGCTCTCGATAGATCTCGAGAGCTTTTTTTATATCGCCGGTTAGCTCATAGGCTTGAGCCAAATAATAGAGAAGTCCTTCCTTCTCTTTACCAGTTGCCTTTTCCAACCCCTTTTCGAACCATTTTATAGCGATCTCCGGCATCCCCTTCTCCATAAAGCAGATGCCGAGCATAGAACAGCTCTCAATATATAAAGCCTCACTCTTCAAGGAAACCTGAAATTCCCCAATAGCCTCATCGATAAGCTTCATTTCCTTATAAGCTATCCCAAGGTTGTAATGGGTTTGATAATCCTCCTCAGTAATACTCTTTCCTATCTCCCCCTTTATCTCGGAGATAAGCTCCTCCTTCTCTACCTCCTCATCCTGGGCAGAAAGCTCCGGGGAAGGGATAACCCCTTCCAAGAAATCCTCACCAAGTTCCTGACTCAGATTAAAGAAACTCTCCTCCTCGGCAAAGAGATCACTCTCTGAGGCTATAACTTTTCCTTCAGATGTTCCTACTGGAGAACTTGGCTCATACCGCTCAAAAGCGTTAGCGAGCCCCCTTTCCACCTCAGCGGTAAAGGGGGTTGGCTTCTCCTCCTCAATCTCCTCTAACTGAGGCAGGGAGGCGGGATCAAGCCCAACTCGCGACATCCGGGAGAGGACCTCCGGGTTATCGGGAAACTGGTAGTAAAGCTTCTTAAGAAGCTCTTTAGCATTTCGAGGAAAGCCCTGATCGATGTAAAAATCGACCTCCTCCAACCGTTCAAGAAGTTTCTCCGAAACCGAAACAAGCCCCGCCTCCTCCTCCACAGGGGTCCCAGCTTGGGAAACTGGTTCAGGCTTTGGAGGAGGGGTAGCCGTCTTCACTCCGGCTTCCTTCTTCTCGGTTGAGGAGACTAATGGCGTGAGCTGTTTTTCCTCCTCTGGCAGGGACGCTAATACCGGCTCTTCCCTTCCTTTCCTTTCCTCCTTCGCTACAGGTGGCGGGGTAAGATAAGAATGAGATCTCTCAACTGATGTCATCCCATCCACGAAAGGCACTCTATCCTCCTCCTCCACCAGCATATCTGGTTCGATAGGAGGAGCAAGCACTTTGAGCTCTTCAAGCGCCTTATCGAAAAGCGAGGCTTCGGGAATGGTATCCCTCGCCTCTTTCTCCTCTGCTTTTGCTTTATCCTCCTCTCCCTTCAACTGGTGCAGTCTTACCAAAATAGCATACTCCTTCGCCGCCTGCTCATAATCCTTTTTTTCCAAATATGCCTTCTTTAAAGTCTCATGAAGAGGGAGACTGTGGTAACAATCGGGGAAGAGAGAGGTGATCTTATCCACCGCTTTGTCTATCAGTCCGTATTTTATAAATATCTCCGCCTCCACCACAGCGTTGTTTATCTGCTGCTGCTCTTCTTTAGTAAATTCCCGAAGGGCCATACCACTTATAGGTGGCTGGGCAGCTTCGGGCTTCTTCACCTCTTTCTCCTCCGCAATCTCTTCTTCCTCCTCAACCTCTTCCTTCTCTTCTACCATCGTCCCTTCCGATCCCGTTTCACCCTCCTCCCTCTCTTTACTAAGTTCCGCCCGAATAAGATGAAGCTTCTTTCCATATTCTTCATTATCTGGATCCAATTCACAGAGTCTTTCCAAAACGGGAAAGGCTCGGTGATAATCCCCTTTTTCAAGGTAGATCTCAGAAAGAACCTTTAAAGTTTTAACGAGTGAGGCTACATCGCTGGTTACAGTATAAAGCTTGACCAATTTCTCCAAGGTGGGGGCATGACGCTCGTTCTTCTTCAATAGCTGGGAAAGGTAGATCTTGACTTTATCATATTCCAGCTTCCCGAGCTTCTCATCTATAGCTGGCTCCATCAGCTCAAATGCTTTGTCAACATCTCCCTCCTCAAGAGCGACCAAACCCAATTGAAGCTTAGCCATAACATCATCCGGCTTAAGCTGGGTCACCCGCTCGAAAACCTCCCTCGCCTCCCGAAGTCTCCCCATTCGAAGATAGATATCCCCCATCCCGGCAAGAAGTTTTACATTATCCGGATCATCCTGGATGAGGGTGCCAAAGAGGGCGAGTGCCTTCTCATTCATTCCCTCGCGACAGTAGATCTCGGCAAGCTTGAAGGTGGCATCGGGGTTCTTCGGCTGAATATCGAGGATCTTCTTAAAAACCATCCTCGCTTCAGCGATCCTTCCCTCCTCAAGTGCCTTATCACCAAGAGCAATAAGGTCAGCTACCGCCCGCGCTGGGTTCTTCTCCTTCTGGTAAAGCTCAGCCAATTTCAACTTCAAGTGCACATCGCTCGGGTCAATGTTCACCAGCTTTTGATATATCTCAAGTGCTTCAGAGCTCTTGCCAAGGGAGAGATAATCTTGAGCTACCTTCATATAGTAGCTCTTCGCCTCCATAGGAAGCCCCTGTTCTACATAGAGTTGGGCTAACTTAAGACAGTCGGGGAGGCTGTTCGGCATAAGCTTAACGATCTTCTTATAAATGGCGATCGCCTTGAGGTAGAAGCCATCCTTCTCATAATGATCAGCCAGCTTTTTGAAGTAGGTTACCGCCTCTTCCTTCTTCTCCAACCGTACAAGGAGGTCTCCTACGATATTCACCACTGCCCAATCATTCGGATTATCCTTAAGGACCTTGAGATACTCCTGGACCGCGTTCTCCAGCTTCCCCTGCTTGACCAGCTTTTCTGCTTTTTTAATTATCTTCCCTTTATCCAAACCTCATCCCCTCCAATTGAAGGATAAACGATGAATGGGGGAAGGACCCTGCTCCCTGAGCGCCGCCAAATGGCGCTTGGTACCATACCCCTTATTATGGATGAGATCATAACAGGGATATCTCCTATGATAATAAACCATCATCCTGTCCCGCACCACCTTGGCGATGATGGAGGAAGCAGCAATGGCGAGGCTCTTACCATCACCACCCACTACAGGAACCTGAGGAAACGGAAGATCGGAAAGGGGAAAACCATCGACCAAAACGAGAGAGGGCTTTATCTTGAGCCGCAACACCGCCTCTCTCATCGCCTTCTCCGCTGCCCTCTTGATGTTCAACCTATCTATCTCGTGAGGGGAAGAGGCACCTATTGCCCAACACACCGCCCCCCTCAATATCTTTCTAAAAAGAGCTTCCCTCCTCCTGGGCGAGAGCCTCTTCGAGTCATCAACGCCAAGGAGGAAAAAATCACCGGGAAGAATAACCGCTGCTGCTACTACCGGGCCACAAAGCGATCCTCTTCCCGCCTCGTCAACCCCGGCGAGGAGAAGATGATCCTCTCCCCTTCTGATTCTCAAATCGTACTCCTTAAGTTCCAAAAAGCGAGTTAACTCACTTTCTCTACTCGCCATAAACCCCCCGTTTTTAATAACGCGAGGCTTCTTTGACCCGAGCCTTCTTCCCTTTCTTACTTCTAAGATAATACAGCTTCGCTCTCGCCACCTTCCCTCTTCTTTTGATCTCTATCTTCTCGATAACAGGAGAGTTAAGGGGGAATATCCGCTCTACCCCTATTCCAAACGACATCTTCCGTACGGTAAATGTCGCCCGTGTTCCGCCACCCCTCTTGGCGATAACCACCCCTTCAAAGACCTGAATCCGCTCCTTTTCCCCTTCTTTTACCTTGATGTGAACCCTAATTGTATCTCCAGGATTAAAATCGGGAAGATTGTTTTTCAAATGCTCTTGTTCCACATCTCTTATTAGATCCATCATTGCCTTTCACCCTCTATTTTACCTACTTGTTCTCCTATAAGTTCCGAGAGGATCTCTTTACTCTCCTCATCCAACCTTGCCTTATCTATTAGATCAGGACGCTTGCTCAGCGTTTTCTCAAGCGCCTTTCTCCTCCGCCATCTTCTTATTTCCTCGTGGTTCCCCGAGAGGAGAACCGACGGCACATCCATTCCTCGGAAGGAAGGGGGTCTGGTATAAGAGGGATAATCAAGAAGACCGGTGATAAACGACTCCTCCCTTACCGACTGCTTATCACCAACTACCCCAGGAATGAGCCTTACCACCGCCTCCACCAAAACCATCGCCGCCACTTCGCCTCCGCTTATAACATAATCCCCTATCGAGATCTCATCGGTTATAAGTCCCTCCCGCACCCGCTCATCCACCCCTTCATATCTACCACAAATGAGGATAAGTTCCTCCTTCCCCGAAAGCCGAACCACCTCCTTCTGATCGAGCCTCTTCCCTTGGGGGGAAAGAAGGACCACCGCACTTTTTCTCGGCTCAGTCGAACGACGCACTGCCTCTACCGCCTTGAATATGGGCTCCGGTTTCAACACCATCCCCTGTCCTCCGCCATAGGGCTCATCGTCCACCTTCCGATGTTTATCCTCAGTGAAGTCCCGAAGATCAACAACCTCTATCTCCACCAGCCCCTTCTGCTGTGCCCTCTTCACCATTCCGTAGGCGAAGGGGGAATCAAACATTCCCGGAAATATGGTGACTATAACTATTCTCATCATTATATCTCGACTAACCCCTCAGGAAGCTCTACCACCACCCTTCCCTCTTCAGGTTTTACTTCGAGGATAAACTCCTTTACCGCCGGAATCAGTATCTCCCGATCACCCCGAACCACCCAGATATCTGCTCCCGCTGTCTCGATAACATCCTCGATCCTTCCGAGAAAATTACCCTCCTTATCCCGAACTTCAAGCCCTATTATTTGAAAAATATAAAACTGATCTCCCGGGAGGGCGGGGAGATCAGCCTCCTCTATCCATACTTCCTTTCCCCGAAGTCTCTCTGCTTCGGGGATAGTATCAACTCCTTTCAACTTAAGAACCAAACTTCCCTTATGGATCCATACTCGCTCTATTAAGACGGACTTAACCCCTCCCTCATCACACAGAAAAGCCCGCCTTAGCGCTAAGTAATGATCCTTCTCCTCGCTTCCAGTCTCTACTACTACCTCTCCTTTGTTCCCTCGGGTTCGAGCAATACGCCCTAAAGGAAGGAGCTTACCCTTTCCAGAAGGACGCTCCGAGGGCATACTACTCGAGGATCTCCAACACGAACCTCTTGCGCAGCTTCATCCCCGCAGCACCCAGAATGGTGCGGATGGAGCGGGCGGTTCTACCCTGCTTTCCAATGACCTTCCCCAGATCTTCCGGAGCTACTCTCAACTCGAGAACCGTTGTCTGCTCCCCATCGATCTGGGTAACCGACACCTGATCTGGATGATCAACCAAAGCCTTAGCGATCTTTTCTACTAGCTCTTTCATCGCCTCTCCTCCTGATGTTTGGTTACAACATTAAAATGTTAATCAACTATCGCTTCCCACTTTAGCTTTTACCCTTTTTATCAAACTCCTCACCGTATCTGTTGGTTTGGCTCCTTTCTTGATCCAAGAGAATAACTTTTCCTCATCTATCTTGATCTCCGGTGGATCGGTCAAAGGGTTGTAGTAACCTAATATCTCTACAAACCTACCGTCCCGAGGCATACTCTTCTCGGCTACTACTACCCGATAGAACGGTTTCTTCTTTGCTCCCATTCTCATCAAGCGAATCGATAACATCCATCCTCCTCCATCGCAATTCTATATAAGAAAATACACCCTTCTCCGCCCGCCAGAAACAGACATTTCTCAAATATCACCTTCGATTGCATAAAAAATTGTAAAATAGATAACCTCTTCTGTCAAGAAAAATCAGCATATTGTCCTATAGCTATACCGAAGATATCAGATGCCCCAGTTTCTCCTTCTTCGTCTTCAAATAATCACGATTGCACTTAGTAGGAGGAGCCTCAAGGGGAACCCGTTCCACGATCTCCAAGCCGTATCCCTTGAGGGCGATAAACTTACGCGGGTTATTGGTCATCACCCGTATCTTCCTCAAACCGAGATCAGCCAATATCTGAGCGCCAACCCCATAATCCCGCTCATCCGCCTTGAACCCGAGGCACAAATTGGCTTCCACAGTATCCTTCCCCTTGTCCTGAAGCTCATAAGCTCGAAGCTTGTTCAGAAGCCCTATTCCCCTCCCTTCCTGCTTCAGGTAGAGAAGCACCCCCTTTCCCTCCTTGGCGATCATCTCGAGCGCCATATGGAGCTGATCCCCACAATCACAACGAAGCGAACCAAACACATCCCCAGTAAGACACTGGGAGTGAACACGAACCAGCACCTCATCTTCGGGCTTTATCTCGCCCATAACCAGGGCTATATGCTCCTTCCCGTCGAGCTCGTTCACATAAGCAAAGAGACGAAATTCACCATACTTGGTGGGAAGACGGGGGGAGGCGATCCGCCTCACAAACTTCTCCGCCCTCATCCGATATTTGATCAGGTCGGCTATGGTGATCACCTTGATCCCGTGCTTCCTACCAAACTCTATAAGCTCCGGCGCCCGAGCCATCGTCCCATCGTCACTCATTATCTCGCAGATGACACCCGCAGGATAAAGTCCTGCCAGCCTTGCCAGATCAACCGCCGCCTCAGTCTGCCCCGCCCGCTTCAGCACCCCTCCTTCCTGAGCCATTAAGGGGAAGATATGCCCAGGACGGGCGAGGTCCTCCGGCTTGGTATTGGGATCGATAGCCTTCAGAATGGTGGTCGCTCGGTCAGAGGCGGAAATTCCCGTGGTTATCCCCTCTCGAGCGTCTATGGAAACACAAAAAGCAGTCCCATAACGGGCGGTGTTCTCCCGCACCATTAAGGGGATTTCAAGTTCCTCAAGCCTCTTTCTGGTCATCGCAAGACATATTAGACCCCGGCCATATTTCGCCATAAAATTTATCGCCTCCGGGGTAACCTTAGAAGCTGCTATGGTGAGATCGCCCTCGTTCTCCCGATCCTCGTCATCCAAGACGATGACCATCTTACCCCGTTTTATATCCTCAAGGGCATCCTCAATAGAATCGAAGCGAAGCTTTGCCCTCTCGCTCATTTTAAAACCCCTGCTCCATTAAATAGTCGATACTAAGCCCCTGTTCCTTTCTTCCTTCCAAAAACCGCACCACATATTTTCCAATGATATCACATTCTATGTTCACCTTATCCCCCATTTTCCTCTTACCCAGAGTTGTCTCGTTCAGAGTAAAGGGGATAAGGGTGACCTCGAAATAACTATCAGAAAGCCCAGATACGGTGAGACTGACCCCATCAACCGCCACCGAGCCCTTCTTTACAAAGAAACGCTCTTCTCCCGATGGTATAGCGATCCTCATAATCTGAGCCTCACCTTCCTTCCTAAATCCAATAACCTCCGCCACAAAATCGATATGTCCTAAAACCAAATGCCCTCCTAATGGTTCTCCCACTCGGAGTGCCCGCTCCAAGTTAACCGGATCTCCACGCCTTAAAGAACCAATGGTCGTTCTCCTCAATGTCTCTAAACTGATATCGGCGCTTACCGTCTCGTTTCGGATATCAGTTAAGGTGAGACAAGCACCGTTCACCGCCAGGCTCTCCCCCATCTTCATAGTCCCGGCGAGCTTAGGGGTGGAGATGATTATCTTCCCTCCAGATGAGGTAACGCTAAGTTCAACTACCTTCCCTACCTCTTCCACGATGCCGGTAAACATCCCTAAACCTCCGGAATGAAATATCCCTCTACCGCCAGATCCTCTCCCAGACGAAATGAGGAGAGATGATAAACCCGAAAAGCCTCATCCATCATCCGCTCTCCAACACCCCGAACCAGAGGAACCGCCCTCTCTCCTCCCAATATCCGAGGAGAATAGATGAGGAGAAGCTTCACCGCTAAACCGGCAGCAAGAAAAGAGCCGATCACCTCACTGCCTCCCTCCACGATCAAACTCTGCACCCCTCTATCCTTGAGCACATCCATAACCTCGGGAAGAAAAACCCTCCTTTCACTTCCCTTCACTATTATCAGCTCTATCCCCTTTTTTTGCAACCTCTTTACTTTGTCTTGTGGAGCAGCATCAGTGGTAAACACAAGGATGGGTCCCTCATCCTTTGTGGAGAAGAGCCTCGCTTCCTCAGGAACCCTAAGTGAGGCATCGAGAACGATACGGAAAAGAGGTTTCCTTTTCGGATAATAACGGATGGTAAGGAGGGGATCGTCAATGATCACCGTTCGCGCCCCAACCAGTATTCCATCGTATTGATAGCGCAACCGATGGACAAACCGGCGAGCCTTCTCCCCGGTAATCCACTCCGAACGCCCAGAAGCGGAGGCTATCTTTCCATCAAGGGTGAGCGCTGCCTTTACGAGGACAAACGATTTCCCCCGTTTCATAAAATAGATAAACCTCTCATTAAGCCTGGTTGCCTCGGCAGAAAGCACACCAACCCTGACCTCCACCCCCGCTGCCCGCAATTTCTCAAAGGAACGGCCATTAACCAAAGGATTGGGGTCAGGAATGGAGGCGACTACCCGCTTTATCCCCGAGGATATGATGAGGTCAACACAGGGAGGGGTCCTCCCATAATGACAACAGGGCTCCAAATTGAGATATAACTCCGCTCCCTTAGGGTCCTCTGTCGCATTACGAATAGCCAGTACTTCGGCATGGGGTTCGCCCGGACGACGGTGATACCCCTCACCGATGACCCGCCCATTCTTAACCAGTACCGCCCCCACCATCGGGTTGGGGTTGGTAGTTCCCATCCCTCTCCTGGCGAGCCTAAGGGCTCGCTTTATGTAAGGCACATCCCGATCCACCCTACCCCCTGAGCGTTCCTTACTCCCGCTCCTTAATCTTCTTGATGATCGTTTTGGCTTCCTTACTCAGTGTTGAACCTGGGACGATGTTGATCACCTCGTAGAGGTAATACTTCGCTTTCTCATAATTTCCTAATTGAAAATAGAGAGCCCCTAAATGGAAATTGGCTAAAGGAAGCCTCGGCTTAAGTTCCACCGCCCTTTTATATTCCTTAAGCGCCTCATCACTCTTCCCTAACTTCTCCAAAACAAACCCCAATCGCTCATGCGCCTCCGCCATCCTCGGAGCCACCTCTATCACCTTTCGAAAAAGAAAGGCTGCCTCCTCGTAGTCCCTGTCCTCGACCGCCATATTTCCCAGGTTAAAATAGGGTCTTTCTGGATTGGGATAAGAGGGGAATTGAAGGGCACGGCGGAAAGCATTCTTCGCCTTCTCCCTCTCCCCTATCTCCTTATAAACCATCCCCAGATTGTTATATACATCGGCATAGCTCGGGCTGAGCTCAAGCGCCTTTTTAAAAGCAGAAATAGCTTCTTTATACTGCCGATTGAAGAAATAGGCAAATCCGAGATAATTGTAGGTTACCGGGTTCTCCGGATCGAGCTCGATAGAACGCTTGAAGGCAACTATCGCCTTGCCAAAACGACCCGCTTTGAAATGTTCATCCCCTAATTGATAATAATATAACGGATCGTTGCTCATCGCTTCTGGGATAGTGGTTTTCTTCTTCCCAGAAGAACAGAAACATAAGAAAACCACTGAGAAACAAAGGAAAAACCAAAACAACCAAACGCTATTTCCTCTCCTCATAAAATTTCCCCCTTAGATCTCCCTCGTTTTTCTCATCGATGTCGATCTTGAGGGAGCTATCGTCCCTCCTTTGCACTTTTATTATCCCCTTTTCGTAGGCGGAGAGAAGAGCAGCAACCACCTTCGGGTCAAACTTGGTCTCCGAAAGATCAAAAAGACGCTTTATCGCTGCCTCTGGCTCCATCGCTCTCTGATATGGACGCTCCGAAGTCATTGCATCGAAGGCATCGGCAACAGCGATTATCCGGGCGATGAGTGGTATCTCCTCTCCCTTAAGTCCCATAGGATAACCTGTTCCATCAAGGTTCTCGTGATGATAGAGCATCCCCGGTATCATCTCGGCGAGTTCCCGAACTGGAGAAAGGATATTCGCCCCCTTTAGCGGGTGCTGCTTTAGTCTCTCATACTCCTCAGGGGTCAGCCCTTCCGGTTTTTTGAGAAGGGCATCATCGATGCCTATCTTCCCCACATCATGAAGGATAGCTGCTATCTCCACTTTCCTTATCTCCTCCTCAGAAAGTCCGAGCTCGCGCCCAATAGCAACGCTTAAGGTACTCACTCTCTCTGAATGACCCCTGGTATATGGATCCTTCTCGTCAATAGCAGCGGAGATCATCTTTATGGTACCCATAAAAAGCTCTTCGTTCTTGATAAGCGCCTGTTTTATCTGTCTGATATGTCGGGCTAACGCTTCTGCCATAGAGTTCATCGTTTCGGCAAGCTCCCCAAGCTCGTTATTAACCGCCACCTTTATCTTCTGAGAGAAATCCCCTTTACCAAACATCCTCGCCCCCCGGGCAAGCTCATCGATCGGACCAGTAATCCTCCGGGCGAAGAGGATGCTCACGATGACAACAGCGATAATGGTGGCAATCACCCAGCTACTCGTTTGTTTTATCATCGAATAAACAGAATAGTAAGCCACCTTCTCCGGCATCTCGACAAACACCCCCCACTCAAGTCCGGGAATCGGTATCGATGTTCCTAAATAGCGGACTTTACCTCCTCCTTCCCTTACAACGAAAGACCGAGTAATAGAAGCCCTTCCCCCAGCCCGAAAGAAATCGGCAACGATAACCCTCTTTCTCATCCCCTGCCTTTTCAGAACCTCAGCCAGATTGGAATGAGCGAAAAGTTTACCATCGGCATCAACGGCATAGATGGTATGACCGAACTTACTCCGCTGATCGATTACCCGTTGAATGGGGGTGAGGCTTATTATCGCTGAAATCACCCCCACTACCTTACCCCTATCCTTTATCGGCAGGGAATAAAGGACAACGGTCTCTTTGAGGTTGAATATGAGATGAGTACTACTGAGAAACTCCTCCCCCTCGCGGGCTACCATATATCCTTGTCTCAGTGCCTGCTCAATCTCTGGATCAGAAAAAGAATAACCCACTTCACTTCCCTTCCCCCTAAGATCCACTACCACCAATTTCCGGAGGTTGGGGTATTGGGCAATGTAATAACGAAGAAGCTGGGATAGCTCCCTCTTGCTGAACCACTGTCCACCCCGGGAGGCAAGCGTCACCTCCAGGGAACGGGCGATATTCCTGAGCGATGCCTTCATCCCTTCGAGATAAAGAGAGACCTCCTCAGCGATAGAGGAAGCGATATTCTGCTGAATTATCTTTTGGTCCGTCTCAAGGATGTCTCGATTTATTTTGATCAATCGCCAGGCAGAGATAAGTAAAGGGATCATACCCACTAACAAAAGAACGACAAGAACAGAATATACGATCTTCCCTCGTCTTTTAGCCATTCAGCTTCGCCTCATTCGCTTTTCAACTCCCTCTCCATAAGATCCTTTATCGCCCTCCTCGGATCTTTATCATTATAGAGTATCTGATAAACCTGTTCTGTAATAGGCATCTCTATTCCAATATTTCCCGCAATCTCATAAACCGATTTGGTCGTCTTAACTCCCTCCGCCACCATCCGGGTATTCGCCGTCGCCTCGGAAAGGCTAAGTCCCTCACCAAGCTTTACCCCAAGGCGTCTATTCCGGCTCAACCCACCGGTACAGGTGAGAACCAAATCACCCATCCCAGAAAGACCATAGGCGGTCTCCGCTCGCCCTCCAAGAGCGACCACCAACCGTACCATCTCCGCCAGCCCCCGGGTGACCAAAGCGGCGATCGTATTCGAACCGAACCCAAGACCATCGATAATACCCGCAGCTATAGCAATTATGTTCTTAAACGATCCTCCCAACTCCACCCCTATGAGGTCATTATTGGTGTAGATCCTGAAATAGGAGGAGGAGAACTCGCGCTGAATGAGACGAGCCAGATCAGCATCCGAAGAGGCGACCACCACCGCGGTAGGATGTTCCTTCGCCACCTCGAGGGCAAAGCTGGGACCAGAAAGAACAGCCAGTGGAGGAGAAAATTTCTCCCCTACCACCTCACTTATCACCTCGCTCATCCGCATATTGGTGGTATTCTCTATCCCTTTGGTAGCACTTACGAAAACCATATCGGAAGAGAGATAAGGGAGCATCTTCTGGTAAACCCCACGCAAGACATGGGATGGGGTAACAGAGAGGACAATCTCAGCATCAGTAAGCACCTCCTTTAGAGAATGGCTTGGCTCGATCGAGGAAGGAAGTGAAAAACCGGGAAGATACCATTCGTTTACCCGCTTCTCCCTCATCAGGGAAGTCAACTCCTCCTCATATACCCAGACCCGTACTTGATGCCCTAATTTAGCGAGATGAATAGCGAGGGCGGTGCCCCAGCTTCCTGCCCCAATGACCGCAATCCTCCTCATCAATACCTCCTTAGGTCCTTACTTACTGAAACACTCTATTCTCCTCGCCGCGGAGGAGTCGTATTAGATTATCTTTATGACGAATGATAATAAGTCCTGCACAGACAAAGGCACCGATCACAATCTCCCTAGGATAATTGAATAAAAGTACGAAAAAAGGAAAAGAAAAAGCGGCACTCATCGAACCCAAGGAGACATAGTGAAACAAGGAAACAAGCAAGACAAATATACCAAGGGCGGGAAGAACAGCAATGGGAGCAAGGGCAATAAAAACTCCTAAGGAGGTAGCCACCCCTTTTCCACCACGAAAACCGATATACAGGGGAAAACTGTGTCCCAAAATGGCAGCGATGCCAGAGGAAGCGATCCATATCGGCTCAAGAGAGAGAAACCTAGCAATTAACACAGCGAGAAACCCTTTCAGAAGGTCTAAACTGAAGGTAAAAAGCCAACCCTCTTTCCCTAAAAACCGCGCAACATTGGTCGCTCCGATATTACCGCTTCCCACCTCCCGGATATCCCCTCCCTTCTTCATCCGATAGATGATATAGCCGAAGGGGATCGATCCCATAAGATAAGCGATCGCCACCGTGATCAAGCCCTTTACCATTACCCACCTCCCTTAGTCCTGATGCTTCAGAAGTTCCCTTCTTAAAATATCGAGCGCCATCTGGGTAGCAAATCTCTTTATCCTAAGCCTCTCTCCAGAGAAGACAAATCTTCTCGCAAAGGTCTTAGACCTTGTGGAAAGACCGATATAAACGAGCCCCACCGGCTTCTCCTCCGTCCCCCCTGATGGACCGGCGATCCCGGTGATCCCTATACCGTAATCGGCATCTCCCTTCTTCCTCACCCCCAAAGCCATCGCTTTAGCCACTTCGTCACTAACTGCCCCATAACTCTCTATGAGATCCTGGCTTACACCGAGAAGCTCCACCTTAGCCCGATTGCTATAAGCCACCACTCCGAGGAGAAAGTAATCGGAACTCCCCGGGACATCGGTTATCCGGCTTCCAAGCAGTCCACCAGTACAGGATTCAGCAACCGCTAAGGTCCCCCCTTCTTTCCGAAGAAGCATCCCCACTACCGCCTCCAAGGTATCCTCATCAACGCCGAAGATATCATCCCCAAACCGCCGATAAAGCTCTTCCTCGAGCCACTTAAGCTCCTCTATCTCCTCTTTACCCCGAGCCTGAAGATGAATCTCGATCTCGCCTGGAGAAGCTATTATCCCACACTCAATCTTAGAGCTCGTAAGGAGGTCCTTTGCTCGTTCATCGACCGCCGATTCCGAGAGGGAAACCACCCGAAGCACCCGCCGCACCAACTCCCCAGAACGGGAGAGGAGGCTTTCAAGCCGAGGGGCAACCTCGTTTAAAAACATCATTCTTGCCTCAGCAGGAACGCCGGGGAGAAGGACGAAAACCTTCCCCTCAAGAGGGAGCCAGATCCCGGGGGCAGTACCAATCCTATTGGGAAGGGGCTCCGCCCCTTCGGGGATGAGCGCCTGTTTCTTATTATTCTCAGGCATCGAAAGGCCACGACGAGCAAAATGGTCCTCGATAGCAGCCAGAACCTCCTCGTTCATCCTAAGCGGTTTCCCAAAAGCTTCAGACAACGCCTGAACAGTAAGGTCATCTATAGTAGGACCAAGCCCCCCGGTAGTTATTACCAGATCGGAATCAGAAAAAGCAGTGGAAAAAGCCTTTATTATCCTATCCTTCTCATCCGGGAGGATGGTAACCCGATGAGGAACGAGGGAAAAGCGGGAGAGCTCCCGAATAATCAGATGGGAATTGGTATCCCACTTGGTTCCCGAAAGAAGCTCAGACCCTATTATCAGAAGTTCCGTCCTCATCTTAATAAATAAAATAAAACCCGTAAAAAGAGATTGGCATATAACCCGCTCATCACATCGTCCATCATTATCCCAAAACCACCGCTCATCCTATCGAACTGGCGGGCAGGAGGTGGCTTTATCACATCAAACGCTCGAAACGAAAGAAAGCCCAAAACGATGTTGGTAAAGCTCAGAGGCAATAAAAACATCGCCACCAAATACCCCACCACCTCATCTATCACCACTATCTTCGGGTCGTCCCCCCTCTCTTGATTGGAAACCTTTTCGGCGGTGAAAATCCCAATAAAGAAAAGGGCTATACTTATTATAGCATAATAGAGGGGAGAAAGAAAAAAGGCAAAAAGTAGATACAAAGGAATGGTAGCCAAAGTCCCTGCCGTACCTGGAGCAACGGGGGTGTAGCCCACGCCGAAAAAGGTGGCTATGATATAAGAAAGTTTATTACCTTCACTCCTTACTGGATCCTTATTTTTCATCCAACAGCCCTCCCCACTAAATCGTATTCGGTAACCTCATCGATCTCCACCAAGGAGAAATCTCCAGGGGTAACCTCTCCTCCAACAATTACCACCCCACCATCTACCTCTGGCGCCTGGGTAGCCATCCTTCCGAGTGAAAGCTCCCCCTTCTCCTCAACCAATACCTCAACCTTCCTCCCGACATATCGCTGGTTCTTCCTGAGGGATATCTCTTGCTGAAGCTCCATCAGAGTAGAGAGCCTCTCCTCCTTCACCTCATACGGTATCGGGTCGCCCATAGCATAAGCCCTTGTCCCTTCCTCAGGAGAGTAGATAAAGGCGCCAAGATGATCGAAGGAAGCCTGAGAAACGAAGGAAAGAAGCTCCCTAAAGTCGGCTTCCTCCTCGCCGGGAAACCCAACGATCAGACTCGTCCTGAGCACTACCCCAGGAATCCTTCTTCTCACCCGCTCGATAAGCTCAAGGAAACGATCCCCATTTCCTTCCCTCCCCATAAGCGCAAGCACCTTCTTACTCGAATGCTGGAAAGGAAGATCGAGATATGGCACCACCCTATCCAATGAGGCGACCGCCTCTATGGTAGCTTCATCCAAATGTTCAGGATGGGAATAAAGAAGCCTTATCCATCGTACCCCTTTGATCTCGTTCAGCTGGGTGAGTAGCTGAGGAAGAAGGTTGATCCCCTCAAGATCCCGTCCATAGAAGGTGGTATCCTGAGCCACCAGGTTCACCTCCCGCACCCCCGCCTCCGCCAACCTCGCTACCTCCGCAACAACTGAGGCGGGATCACGGCTCCGATAAGCCCCCCTTAACTTCGGGATGATGCAGAAGGAACATCTATTGCTACAACCCTCCGCTATCTTGACATAAGCGGTATAAGGAGGGGTAGCAAGGATACGAGGACTCCGTTCATTATAGAGGTAATGAGGTCTCCTCTTCCGGTTTACGGAGATAGATCTTCCCTCCTTCAAAATATCGGCTATGCGAGGAACCTCATCCACCCCGAAGATCTGGTCTATCTCTGGCATAAGAGAGAGAAGTTCTTCCCTATAACGCTCAGGAAGACAGCCTCCGACAATCAACCTCTTCAACCTCCCCTTCTTCTTGAGCTCAGCTACATCGAGGATGGTATCAACCGCCTCCTTCCTTGCCTCCTCGATAAAAGCGCAGGTATTGATAATTATAGCATCGCATTCCTCAAGTTCATCCGAGATCTCATAGCCCGCCTTCTTGAGATAGCCAAGCATCACCTCGGAATCGACCAGGTTCTTGGCACACCCCAAGCTTATCAGTCCTACTCTTTTTATCATTCTTCAGGGAACCTTTAGGGATAGAGCCGGTTGAGCATTCTGGGGTAAGGGATCGTCTCCCTAACATGGGGGAGATGACAGAGCCAAGCAACCGTTCGCTCGATCCCCAGCCCAAATCCACTATGGGGGACGGAGCCGTACTTCCTGATATCGAGGTACCAACGAAAAGCCTCCTCGGGGAGGTTGTGTTCCTTTATCCTTTGAAGGAGAAGATCATAACTGTGTATCCTCTGGCCTCCACCGATTATCTCACCGTATCCCTCAGGGGCGAGGACATCGACGCAGAGCACCCTGTCCTCTCTTTCCGGATCTGGCTCCATATAAAAGGCTTTAACCTTGGTAGGATAGCGGTGAATCATTACCGGCTTATCGAAATGCTCCGAAAGGAGGGTTTCCTCTGGGGCTCCGAAATCGTCTTCGAGAGGAAAATCCACCCCCTTCTCCTTGAGGATAGCAACCGCCTCGTCATAGGTGACCCGGGGGAAGGGCTTCTTGATATTCTCCAGCTTCGAGATATCTCGCTCCAAAAACTCGAGCTCCCTCCTCCTCTCGGTAAGCACCCGCTCCACGATGTAGCAGATAAAATCCTCAGCCAAGTCCATAATGTCACTGAGGGTAGCATAAGCGACCTCGGGTTCGACTATCCAGAACTCTATGAGGTGTCTCCTCGTTTTCGATTTTTCGGCACGGAAGGCAGGACCAAAGCAGTAAACCTTACCAAATGCCATCGCCGCAGGCTCTAAATAGAGTTGTCCACTCTGAGTAAGGTAAACCTTCTCCCCGAAGTAATCTGTCTCAAAGAGGGTGGTCGTTCCCTCGCAGGAAGTAGGAGTAAGGATAGGGGCATCTATCAATACGAACCCTCGGGAATCATAATAATCACGGCAAGCTCTTATAATCTCATGCCTTATCCTCAAGATCGCCTGCTGCCGCCGGGAACGGAGCCAGAGATGGCGATGGTCCATTAAAAAGGGGATGCCATGCGATTTGGGGGTAATGGGATAAGGTTCCGCAAGGTGAACAAGCTTTATGTCCTTTACCAAAAGCTCATACCCTCCGGGAGCACGCGCATCTTTCCGCACGGTACCGCTCACCATTATCGCCGATTCCTGAGTGAGCTCCTCGACCAGATCAAAAGCCTCGGGAGTAGCATCCGCCTTGCTCACCACCCCCTGGATGATGCCGGTCCCGTCTCTAACGAGGACAAAGTGGATCTTACCGCTTGAACGTTTGTTATAAAGCCATCCCTTTATTAAAACCTCAACACCCTCTTTTGAAGCGATATCCTCTATATAAACCTGCTCCACCTTCCACCTCCTTCGGTACTACCTTCAACTTTATTATAAAAACTCCCCATTCACGGTCAAGCGTAATTTCTCTTTACCCCTTGACTTAAAACGCCATTTCTTCTATCCTTAAATGAAAGAGGAAGGGGTAATGGATTTTCTTCGGCGACAAAAGGGGGCAATCCTTCTAATTGCGTTTTCCTATCTCTTTTTCTACACCACATTTGACTTAGCCCATTACACCTTCCATTCCCTATTTGCTTTCGCCTCCTCCCCCCTTGTTGAAGACGACATCTTCATCCATCAAACGCTTGTCCATGAAAGTGGGAAGAAGAGTATATCCCCTCCGCCCGTTGATGAGGGGGGGCTCGATTGCCCCTTTGCTCTTCTGATAAATAACCTTTCCTCAAAAGTAGGAGCACCCACTCAATTTTTAGTTGAACTCAGCCTTATATCCTTCTTCAAACCACGGAAAGAAGCCCCGGTAATTGAGGAGATCGCCTCTCTCGCCATTCCCCGAGCCCCACCGACCATTTCCCTCCTTTAGTTCGTTAGAGCGATTAGATCCAAAAAGAGTTATCTCGAGAGAGATAATTTATATCTCCATTTAAATCCTTATTGAGGAGGAGAAAGATGCGAAGGTTTTCATATATATTCTTAATAACCTTGTTCATCTCGGCTATCTCTGGCATTACCTTTGGAGATGAGATAAATGGAGAGGCCCTCACTAAAAAAAAGGACCCCATTTTCAGCCAAGGCAAGAAAAAGAGGAAAAGAGCAAGGAAAAGACTAAGAACAAGTACCTACGGAGCGATTAGGGGCTACATCCTCGACCCGGAGAAATCGGTTATTCCCGGCATTACTGTGACTTTAGAAAACCTGAAAACACACCAGGTGATAACCGGGGTTACCAATGATCAAGGGGTGTACGAGTTTAGGATGCTCCCCTTTGGAAGATACCTCCTCCGAATCGAGGTTGAGGGCTTTAAACCGATAAAGAAAAAAATAGAGATAAGCTCAACCACCCCCATCGAGCAGAACTTCCAATTGAAACTGGGGGAACTAAGTGAACAAATAGTGGTTACCGCCACTAAGAGACCGGAGTTCTTGGACAATGTTCCTGTCCCTACCACGGTGATAAGCGATGATCTCATTAGGAAAAAGGCAGCGGAGAACCTCCTTGAGGCGATTAAGGGGACTTCGGGGATAAAGGTGCAGACGACCTGCTCCATCTGTAATGCGGCTGAGATAAGGGTTTACGGTTTGAGCGGAAGTCATGTTCAGTTACTCATTGATGGGATGCCGGTTTATAGTGGATTGGCTACGGTTTACGGACTCTCGATGATCCCCACCGAGGATATTCAGCAGATAGAAGTGGTCAAGTCAGCCGGCTCCTCTCTCTACGGGAGCGATGCCTTGGTGGGGATGGTCAACATAGTGACCAAGCCGATAACCTCAAAACCGAGCTTCCACTTCAGCACCAAGTATGGATCGTTCAACACCCAAGCCTACAATATGAGCCTAAGCGGAAAGTACAAGAGGATAGGAGGGAGGTTTACTTTTCAGCGAAACAGCTCCGACGGGATCGATATTAACCACGATGGCATCTCCGACCAGGTGAGGTATGCCAGAAACACCTATTCAGCGAAGATAGGTCTGGATATCTCAAAAAGATATCAATCACAGCTTACCTTCCACATAAACTACTATGACGAGAACCGTCTTGGGGGACCGAAGGGAAGTACCGGGGAAAACCCGGCAGCGATAACGGAGAACATCATTACCCATCGCACCGAGCTCTTCGGAAACTGGAGCTTCAAGCCCGATGAAGCCTCGGATATCACCGTACGGGCAAACTGGTCGGAACATCATCAAAATGCCCTATACGAACTGAACTGGTACCTCGCTACCGACACCCTGGGGGTCTTGGATGTTCAATACAACCGTTTCCTTTTGAAGCGCCACTTCATAACCGCGGGCTATATGTATAAAAAAGAGGAGATCGCCGAATCGAGGAGGTTCGGAAAAGCAGAGCTCGAACAGAGTGGAATCTACCTCCAAGATGAGATAAAGCTCACCGAAGACTTTTCCTTCCTCCTGGGCGGCCGTTACGACCATCACACCCAATTCGGGGATTACTTCAGCCCCCGAGGAAGCCTGATGTATAAACCAAACGATAAGATCACCATCCGCGCCTCCTTCGGTACCGGGTTCAAGGCTCCCGGGATCTTCTTTGAGGAGATGCATTATTGTCCTGGCGGTTTCCGCTATGAGGTGGTAAGAAACCCAAACCTTCGTCCAGAAACCTCTCGTACCTACAATATTAACTTTGTCTATAAGGTTCCCAGGTTGCGGGCTGAATTCGCTCTCTTCCGTACCACGGTAAAGGATATGATCCAGGGAAAAATCATAGGCGAAGATGAGGCGATAAACAAGCTCGTCTATTCCTATGTCAATGTGGGCAAAGCAAGGGCACAGGGAGCGGAGTTCATCCTTAGCGGAAGTCCCTTCTCCAACCTCTCCTTCTCCTTTGGCTACACCTTCCTTGACGCGATGGATTTGGCAGAAGGAAAACCACTCCCCTTCCGCTCCAAACACAGTGCCGACCTCAACATCACATATCGGAAAGCGGGTTGGGATATATTCTTAGAAGGAGAGCTGGTAGGGAGTATGCTCACCCAGGAGGTGCTCCGCACCGATGAAGGAGGGGAAATAGTAAGGGAATGGAGATCCCCTTCATATTCCATTTGGAACCTTCACCTTACGAGAAAGATCGGGAAGCACTATGAGCTCCGTTTTGGAGTGGATAACATCTTTGATTATGTCCAATGGGATGTAACTACTAAAGACACTGAATATGTCTGGGGACCACTCAGACCCAGGTTCCTCTTCGTCGGGGGAACGATCCATTTCTAACTAAACCTCCCGCCTTACTAAAAAACTAAGAAGCCCCTTTAAGGGGTTTCTTTTTCATATTGACATCACTCCCCTCTTCGGATAAGGTTAAGAGTTGGTATTCACTATGGAACTGAAGAAATCGGGTAGGATATATCTTCTTGTCTTACTATTCTCCTCATACTACCTCTTCTTCTACGCCAACTATTCCCTCTTCCATGCCTACTTTCATCTAAGTGAACTAAGGGTCACCTCCCCTCTAACTGATGATCTTATCTTTGGAAGGGCATTTGTCCCTCCGCCAAAAGAAAGGATTATCTTAACCGATCTAACATCTGTTGGGGACCCAATAAGATGTCCCTTCGCTTTCCTTTTAAACAATTTAGTAACCAAACTTGGTGCTCCTCCCCTGCTTATAAACCACATTTTATGTAACGGTTTATTAAAACCGGAGAGGAGCACCCCCTTCCTATTATCATCTCAGCAATCCCCCATCAATTATCGGGCTCCTCCATCCTTTCCAATTTACTTCCAGACGACTTGCCTTTAAAATAAACAGCTTAAAGAAATGGGTCTTTATTTTCTGAACTTAAAGGCATAGGAGATAGCATATGGAGAAGAAGGTTGCCATTTTAGCTCTCCTTATTTCCCTATTGGCTTTACCCCCTCTATTGGCTGAGGAGCCGTTGACTTTAGATCAAGCGGTGGCAATCGCCCTAAAGAAGAACCCCGATATCGCTGCTGCCCTCAAGAGGTACGAAGCGGCAAAGGCGAGGATCAAACAGGCGAAGGCATTTTCTGAGCCAGAGATCTACTACGAGAGCGATTTTCTCCCCCGGTTTTATCAACCCAAGGAAGCAGGGGAAACCCTGATGGGGATAACCCAAACCATCGAATTCCCGGGCAAGAGGATCATCCGGGGAAAAGCAGCCACTGCGGATGCGGAAGTGGTGAAGAAGGACTATGAGGCACTCAAGAGGGAGCTCATTGCCGGGGTAAAAACTGCCTTTTACCGTATCCTCTTCGCCGAAGAGGAGGTAAGGTATGCCCAGGAGAACCTGAAGCTGGCTCGGGATTTCCTCCGGATGGCGAAGCTCCGCTTCGAAGCGGGATCGGTAGCCAAGTTCGAGGTGCTACGGGCAAGGGTGGAGGAGGCTAAAGCGAGGAATGAACTGAAGGTAGCGGAGAACGATCTCGCTCTTGCCAAGGCGGAACTCAATTTCCTCCTCGCCCGAGATATGAACGCCCCACTCAGCGTCGCCGGTGAGCTTAAAGCAAAAAGGATCAAATATACCCTAAGCGAACTAACCCAAAGAGCCTACCTTGTTCGGCCCGAGATCCAGGGGCTCCAATTTGCCATAAAGAGGGAGGAATATACAAAATCACTTGCCAAGATGAGCTACCTTCCCGATTTCTCCCTTAGGATAGGTAGTCATAGGGTCCTCGGGGAGCGGAACTACTGGGATGTCGAGTTTGGGTTAAACATCCCTCTTTTCTTCTGGCAAAAACAACAAGGGGAGATAGCGGAGGCGAACGCCAATCTCCAATCGCTCCTTTCAGAACTCCAATCAACCAAGAACCGGATATCGCTCGAGGTAAGGAACGCCTACCTCAATGTGATGGCGCTTTCCGAACGGATCAAGCTCTATAAAAGGGAAATCCTGGTTGAGGCAGAGGAGGTTTACCGAATCGCCATCAGAAGTTACGAGGAAGGAGAGGTAGGGAACCTTGAGGTACTCGAAGCAAGAAGGACCCTCATCGGGGCAAAGATCTCCTATGCTCAGGTCCTCTTTGAATACAATGCCGCCTTAGCTGAGCTTGAAAAGGCGGTGGGTGAAAGCCTGTAGGAGGCTAAACAAGATGAAAAAAACGATCATTATCATCGGCGTTTCCTCCTTTTTTCTCTTAACCATTTTACTTCTTCCTCCCAGTCTTATCGCCTGCAAGGGAGGAAAAACGACCAACTCCTCCTCCACCTTAAAAGCAGGTACCGCTGGAGGGAAAACTGAGCTTGGGAAAGGATGGAGAAAACGCATAAGAAAAAGGGGAGGAAGATTTCAGGGAAAGGATGGGAATAAAGAAGCCATAGAAACCGTTGAGCTATCCAGCGAAGCAGTAAAATTACTCGAGATAAAGGTTGCTAAAGCGGAAATAAGGGACATCTCCGATGTAATCACCGCCCCAGGGAAGATAGCTGCCGATCAGAACAGGATCGCGGTTATCGGTCCCATCTTTGAGGGAAGGATCTACAAGATATTTGTAAATCCAGGGGATTGGGTAAAAAAGGGAGCCCCACTGGTCATTTTGGAAAGCCCTGAGGTGGCAACTGCTAAATCGGACTTCTATAAGGCTTATGCTGCAATGGAGCTCGCCAAGATAAATTACGAGCGGGAAAAAAGACTTTTTGCCGAACATATAACCCCGAAAAAGAGGCTCCTCGATGCAGAAGCCCAATACAAGATAGCCCAAGCCAATCTGGAGGCAGCGGAGAAAACCCTCCATGTGATGGGGTTCACCGAAGACGATGTAGCCTTACTCAAGAGGGAGCATAAGGTTAACCCGGTGATCACCCTCCGCTCCCCCATTCCGGGAAAGGTGGTGAAGCGGAACGCTATCTTAGGAGCGTTGGTAGCGGAAAAGGATGACCTCTTCACCATAATGGATACCAGCGAGGTCTGGGTGGATGCCCAGGTATATGAGAAGGACCTTGCCCAAGTAAAGCTTGGAGGGAGGGTAGAGGTAACGGTTACCCCTTATCCAGATAAAGTCTTTAGGGGAAAAGTGATCTATATCAGCGACCTGATCAATAACGAAACGAGAACCGCTACCGTGCGCACCGTGGTTAAGAACCAGGATGGGCTACTCAAGGTCGATATGTTCGCTACCGTGCGGATCATCACTAACGAAGGGGTAAAAGGGCTTGCCGTCCCCAAATCAGCCATTGTGGATGAAAAGGGGAGAAAATTCATCTTCGTCAAGGAGAAGGGGCACTTTCGCCGGGTACCAGTGGTTCTGGGGCAAGGGAATTCCAAACTCGTGGAGATAAGAAGAGGGCTCAAAGAGGGAGATCTGGTGGTAGTGGATGGTGCTACGCAACTTGAAGCAGAACTTCTCAAAAAGAAGACCAAGGTGGAAATACACTACTGATCCCTAATTGAGGAGAACCAAAATGATCAACTGGCTTATTGAGAAGTCAGTCAAAAACCCGGTACTTACCATCTTTCTCACTATTCTCATCTGCGTTATCGGTGCCTTCCTCTTCCGCCTCCTTCCGGTTGATGTCTATCCTGACCTCAACGCTCCATTGGTCAATATAATCACCGAATGCCCAGGTATGGCGCCTCAGGATGTGGAGCGAAGCGTCACCTATCCCATCGAGAGTATGATGAACGGTGCTCCCCATGTGATCAATGTTCGCTCCGAAACCTCGATTGGGATCTCGATAGTTACCGTAGAGTTCGACTGGGGGACCAATGTCTACCGTGCCCGACAGATCGTCTCAAGTAGGCTGGAGCTCATCTCCGACCAGCTACCTGAGGGGACTTCCCGCCCTATGCTCGGTCCTATCTCCTCCAGAATGGGTGAAGTGATGCAATTCATCGTATATGGGGAGGGGGTGAGCCAGCTTGAGCTCAGGGATGTCGCCGATTGGGTGATAAGATATCGCCTTCTCGGGGTCCCCGGTGTCGCCTATCTCACCAACCAAGGGGGCTACATAAAACAGTTCAATGTATATCTCGACCCCTATGCCCTAAGGAGCTATCACCTCACTATAAGGGATATCAAAGAGGCGCTCGAGCGGAGCAACTTCAACCCCTCTGGAGGCCTTCTGATTAGCAAGGAAAGGGAGTACATCATCCGGGGTTTGGGCAGGATACACAACATCGAGGATATCAAGAACACGGTCATCACCTCAAGAAACGGGGTACCGGTTCGAATAAAGGATGTCGCTGAGGTCAAGATAGGTCATCCAGTGCGCCGGGGTGATTCCAGCCAGGACGGAGAAGACTGTGTCACCGCTAC
This sequence comes from Acidobacteriota bacterium, assembly GCA_021161905.1. Classification (NCBI taxonomy): domain Bacteria; kingdom Pseudomonadati; phylum Acidobacteriota; species Acidobacteriota bacterium. Next base: position 41,028 of record JAGGZT010000039.1, read on the forward strand.
CTTAGAGAAGCAGTATGGAGGGAATACCCTCGCCACCATCGCCAGGGTAAAAAAAGTTCTTGCTGAACTGACAAAAGGACTTCCCGAAAGGATCCACATAAAAACGGTTTATGACCAATCGATCCTCATCTGGGAGGCAATCCATAATGTTGAACGCTCCATCCTTGAAGGAGCGATTCTGGTGGTGATCGTGATCCTCTTCTTTATGGGAAACACAAGAAGTGCCCTTATCACCTCATTGACCATCCCCTTCTCCATACTCGTTGCCATAATCCTGATGTACCTCGGCGGCATCTCAATAAATGTTATGTCCTTAGGTGGCTTAGCGCTCGGCATTGGAAAGCTTGCCAACTCCTCAATCATTATGGTGGAGAACATCTATCGGATGCTCCTCAAGGAGAAAGGGAAGAGGAGCCGGCTCGATATCACCTTGGAGGCGGCAAAGGAGGTGGGTCCCCAGATCTTCTCTGCCTCGTTGATAATCGTCCTCGCCTTCGTCCCCCTCTTCTTTATGGGCGGACTTTCCGGAAGGATGTTTGCCCCAACCGCTTTCACTATAGCTGCGGTTATGATCGGAGGGCTCTTCTGCTCTCTAACCCTGAAACCGGTCCTTTGCGCTCTTGCCCTTACCGAAAAGTCAATACCCGACAAGGAGAATCGGTTATTTCAGCTCTCTCAGAGAGCCTTTCTCCCCATCTTCAGATATTGTCGTCATCACCGGGCAAAGACGATCGGAATCACCGTAGCGGGGCTCATCATCACCATCATCCTTACCCCTTACCTCGGGCGGGAGTTTCTCCCTCGGCTCGATGAAAGTGCACTCCTTATAAGCACCCAGCTCCGTCCCGGAACATCCCTCGCGGAGACAGCAAGGATCGGCAAAAAGGTAGAAAGGACCCTTCTGACCATACCCGAGGTGGTGACGGTGAATAGAACCTCCGGAATGCCTGAGGAATCGGAACACTTCCATCCGGTGAGCCACTCCGAGTTCTTGGTAAATCTACTTCCAAAGGAGAAGAGACATCGTTCGCTTGACGCCATCATCGAAGAGGTGAGACACAAATTGGACCAGTTCCCGGGGATGTACTACCTCATAGAACAGCCGATCCAGAACAAATTCAACGAGATGGTTAAAGGAACGATCGGTGATGTAGCGGTCAAGTTATTCGGTCCTGACCTCAAGGTCCTGAACGAAAAGATAGAGGAGATAAAAAATGTAATGGCAGGGGTCCCCGGTGTTGCCGATCTTGAGGTGGAGCAGACTGCAGGGATCCCCCAGATAAGCATCAGGCTCGATAGGGGAAAGCTCGCCAGATACGGGCTCAACATAGGGGATGTCGCCGATGTGATGGAGACGGCTCTAAATGGAATAAAGGCAACGGACATCTTCCAGGGGAACCGAAAATATACCCTCTTCCTCCGCCTCCCCGAAAGATATCGAAACAACCTCGAGACAATAGAAAACCTACTCCTTGACACCCCAAACGGAGGACAGGTGCCCTTAAAGGAGGTAGCTACAATCAGCCTTACCGAGGGACCTTCCACAATAATGCGGGAGAATGTTACCAGAAGAAGGGTGGTGCTATGTAATGTCCGAGGACGCGATACGGGTAAATTCGTAGAGGATGTAAAGAAAGCACTTGCGGAGAAGGTGAAATTACCAGCCGGCTATTACATCCAGTTCGGAGGGCAATACGAGGATCAGCAACAGGCAGTACACCAGCTTGCGATTATGGGGGTAGTAGTCGCCTTGGTGGTCTTCATTATCCTCTTCTCCACCTTCGGCTCGGTAAGTCAGGCGTTTCTCATCATCCTGAACATCCCATTTGCCCTTATGGGAGGAATCATCGCCCTATTCATCGGGCATCAGACGCTCAATGTCTCCTCCCTCATCGGGTTGATCGCCCTCTTCGGTATCTCGGTCCAGAACGGGCTCATCCTCATCGCCTATATCAATGAGCTGAGAAGAAACGGAACCCCCCTTCATCAGGCGGTGGTTGAGGGGTCGCTGGTTAGATTGAGACCGATATTGATGACCGCCTTGGTGATGAGCATCGGCGTCCTTCCTCTGGTAATAGCCAGAGGAACCGGTGCTGAGATCCATAGACCACTTGCCATCGTCTACATCGGTGGGCTCATCATCTCTACCTTTGTCACTATGATCTTCCTCCCCATCCTCTACGAGATGCTGGAGGGCTGGAAGGAAAGAAGAAGAGCATAAATAGATCAAAGAAAAATAACAGGGCTCCCTTTGAGACGAAGGGAGCCTCTTATTTTGTATGAGGAAATCAACTTATCAAAAGGCCGATCTTCTCTCGAGATCTTGCTGATTCCCGAAGGACTTTTCTGGGGTCATCCCCACCCCGAGGCTCAAGGATCAAAGGACCCGAATAGCTTACCTTCCTTAACCTATCGAAGGCTTCTTCCCAATCGATCCTACCTGAAAATGGAGGAAGATGATCGTCCTCCTCACCCAAGGTGTCATGGATATGGGCAGTGCCGATAAAAGAAGAAAGAACATCTATCGCTTCAGGCAACCCATACCAGAGATGGGCGTGGGCGAAATCGAGACAGGCGGTAAGAGGAACACCTCTATTCCTTTTTATGAAGGAGAAAAGATTATCCGGAGAGGAGAGCTCGCTATCTATGTTCTCGAGGGCAATGGTTACCCCAAAGCGCTCGCAATCGGGGTAAAGTTCCTCGAGGCTTCTCTCTGCTTGCTCAATAAAGGGCGAAGAAAAGGGCTCATCCGATGCCCCGAGATGAACCACCAAGAAGCGAAAGGAGATAAAGGAAGCAATATTCCTAAGGGCGCGAATAATGAAGGAGATCGATTCCTTGCGCTTCGCCTCATCAGGAGAAGCTATCGAGAAATAACGCCCTGCCCTCGCCTCCTCGAGATGGGCGAAGAAAGGAGCGTGAACCGAGTTGACCGAGAAGCCGAAAAGCTCAATGCTCCTCGCTATCTTTCTTATCCTATCTTTATCGTCGAAGTCCAGATGAGGCTTATTGGCGTACAGCTCAAGAAGGGAAAAACCCTCCTCCGCTATCATCTCGAGATGGTAATGAGTGAGTTCCTCCTCGGCGAATATATGGGTTGAAATCCCTATCTCCATCTTCGAACCTCGTTCCTTCACTCCAAACAAAAAGCGTAGAGTAAAGGTTATTATAGGAAAAAACAACTGTCAAGAAGGAGAGATAGATGAAATGCTTGATTTGAAGGAAAAGCCCTGATAATATGAGCGGGAAGGAGATCGAAAAAGAGCTACGGCGTAGCCTAAATGGGTAAAGGTGATCTTATCTGGCAGAGAGTAAAAAGGGAAGGCAGGAGATTCTATCGCGCTATTTTGGCATTCAACCGTGACTATTGCCTGATCTGGGCAAGTACCCTCGCCCTTATCACCCTCTTTGCCATCGTTCCTTTGTTCGTCCTCGCTTTTCCCTTAGTGACCTCATTCCGCATCTTCTCCGACCTCCAAACAAAGATAACCAATTGGATAGCGGCAAACTTTATCCCCTCGACGGGCACAGTGATAATTGAGTATCTTCATCAATTTATAAAGAGAAGCTCCTCATTAAGCCTCACCGGGCTCATCTCATTTATATTCATCTCCATTTCCTTAATGATAAACATCGAACACGCACTTAATACTGTATGGAAGACAAAAGAAAACCGCCCCCCTGCTGAGAAATTTACCCTTTATTGGAGCGCCATAACCCTTACCCCCCTTCTTATCGGGATTTCCCTCTATCTCTCCACCCTCATCTCCAACAAAGGAGAGAGCACTTTATTCTCCAGCCTCCTCAACTTCTTCCGACACGCCTCCCCAATTATCTTCTCCTTTGCCGCTTTCTTCCTCATAATAAAACTCTTCCCTAACACCAAGGTGAGGGTGGTCCCCGCTCTCATTGGGAGTCTCCTTGCCGCCATCTTTTTCGAGATAGGAAAGTGGGGTTTTGGCATATTTGTAAGGTATTTTGCAAGCTACCCCAAAATATATGGACCCCTTAGCACCATACTCCTCTTCTTTCTCTGGGTCTATGTCATCTGGGTGATAGTCCTCTTCTGCTCTGAGCTTGCCTATGATATTCAAGGGGAATTCTACCCCGAGACCGCCCCTTCTGGATCCACCCCTCAGTTCCGGGAATTCTACACCTTAAATATCTTCGAGACATTAGCTCAGGCGTTCCAAAGGGGTGAACCTCCCTTATCCACCAAGGAACTTAAAAAGAGGACCAAAGCCCCGTTGGAGGTAATAGGGGAGGTAATAACCCAATTTAGGAGAAGAGGAATTGTCGCCGAGGTAGCCCCAGGAGGTCGCTACCTTATCGCTTCAGACCCCACTAACCTCTCCGCTGCCGATATCCTCCTTGCTACCCCCGGAGGGTTATTCTCCTCACCAGAAGAGGAGAGGGAGACTAACTTTACCAAAGAGGCTCTCGATACAGCGAGGAAACAGCTCAAAGAGACATTAAGCAATATCCGTATCAGAAAGGAGAAGGTCCTTCCTGATGAAGCTGTCAATAGTAATACCCGTATACAACGAAAAAAACACAATAAGAGAGATAATTAGGCGAGTTCAGGAGACCCCGTTCGAGAAAGAGATAATCATCATAGATGATTACTCCACCGATGGGACAAGGGAGATATTAAAGTCATTAAGTAATGATAAAGAGATAAAGGTATTATTCCACGAAAAGAACAAAGGGAAAGGAGCTGCCCTTCGCACCGGATTCCGCGAGGTTAGCGGAGATATCGTAATAATCCAGGATGCCGACCGCGAATACAACCCCGCGGAATAGGAAAGACTCATTGCCCCCATTGTGGAAGGAAAAGCCGATGTGGTCTACGGTTCTCGGTTCCTGGGAGGACCGCACCGGGTACTTTTCTTCTGGCATTATGTGGGAAACAAAGTCTTAACCACCATCTCCAATATCCTCACCAACCTTAACCTAACCGATATGGAGACCTGCTATAAAGCCTTCCGGGCAGACATCTTGAAGGAAATCAAGTTCAAATCAAACCGGTTCACCTTCGAACCCGAATTCACAGTGAAGGTAGCAAAAAAGAAATACCGGATCTACGAAACCCCTATTTCCTATATGGGAAGGGATTACTCCGAGGGGAAAAAGATCGGCTGGAAGGACGGGGTAACCGCTATAGTCGCTCTTATCTGGTACCGTTTTTTCGATAGATGAACGAAACCAAAGCAATAGTACAAACCGCCATCGCTAATCTCAGGAGCTCACCAACCCCCCGGGCTGAGCTTTCATCTCAGGTTCTTCTGGGGTACGAGGTGAAAATCTTAAGAGAAGAGGGGAAATGGTTCAAGGTGGAAACCGACGATGGAGAGATAGGGTTCATCCATAAAGGATCCTTGGTGCCGAAGGAGGAGGCTTCATCCTTTTCCTCTCTGCCCAAGGTTATGGTGAATGAGCTCTACCTTTCCCTGGTCGATCCCGAAAGGGGTCACCCTATCCTTAGGCTCCCTATGGGTTCCCTCCTCGGTTTGGTAGAGGAAGAAGATGATAGGATACTTGTCGCTCTTCCCTCGGGTAAAAAGGGTGAAGTCCCCAAAGGATCAACAAAGAAGGAACCGCTCCCCCCTCCTTCCGCTCCTGAGGAAGTGATATCTTTCGCCGAAAAACTCCTCGGCATCCCCTACCTCTGGGGAGGAACCTCCCCTTTTGGCTTCGACTGTTCTGGCTTTATCCAATTCATCTTCCGTCTAAATGGTCTTCTTCTCCCCAGGAATTCCAAAGATCAGGCTCTCTTCGGAAGAGAGATCGAAGGTGATATAGCCTCTCTCCTTCCCGCTGATCTTCTCTTCTTTTACGAAGGAGATTACAAGATAGGCCATGTCGCCTTATCCTTAGGTGGCGGAGAGATCATCCATTCTGCTCTAAGCAGAGGGGGAGTGGTGCGGGAGACCCTGATACCGGGAAAAAGTAATTTCAACGAAGGACTGCTTCACTCCTTCGCCTGGGCAAGAAGGGTGCTTCTCTAATCCTCCCAAGAGAAAAGTCGGGAAAAAACCGAAAAAGCGGGCTCAAAATGGGGAAATTTCTTTCGGTTTTCCCTGACATAGTTTAATGTCTGGGGGATAAACCTAAGATAAAACTCCTTTCCTCGAACCAAGTACTGATAAGCAAATGTCCCCACCGCCTTCAAATTTCGCTGGAGAGAGGCGAGATCGAACTCATCCTTCAACTCCTCGATATCAGAGAAAGGAACCGAGGGATGATGAGAAAAATAATAGGATAAAAGCTCCTCCCGCACTTCGGGAGAAAGAACCACATAGGAATCCCGGAGAAGGGATGCCAAATCATAGCTGAACGGTCCCAGCCGAGCATCCTGGAAATCCACGATCAAAAGCTTATTCCTGTTGATGAGGATATTTCTCGAGTGATAATCTCGATGACACAGGGTTTTCGGCTTTGAGGCGAGCTCTTTCGAAACCTCCCGGAAAAAATCTCTTATTTTTCTCTCTTCTTTAAAGGAGAGAGCTGCCTTAAGCATTCCCTTGATATAATGCTGATAAAAGAATCCGAGCTCAAAGAGAAATTTATCCTCGGTAAAGCTATTCCTCACCGCCGGATGATCGGGAGTAAGGTTCCTATAACACTCTGTTTGGACCGAGATGAGGATATCTATCGCCCTCTTATAGAGGGGAAGGGCTTTGCTCACCCCCTTCTCCTCAACAAAATCCTGAAGAAGGGTATCCCCTCCATCCTCGAGGAGGAGAAACCCCTTTTCTCCATCAGCCAACATCAGTTCGGGCACAGGAATTCGACCTTCACGGAATAGCTGATATACCTGGTAAAAATCAGATCTTTGGGGAGAAAAAGGTTCGGGATAGAGAGCGAGGATGAAAGAATCTCCCTCGGGGAGAAGAAGACGAAAATAGCTCCTTACCGATGCATCCCCAGAAAGGGGGATAAAGGAAAGCTTCTCCTCTGGGACCTTTAACTTCTCAGCTATGGCTGAGATTATATCTTGGTTCAGCTTCCGCAACCGAACAATCCTTAAATCTCTCCTGAGCCCTCTATCTCGTCGCCAAACATCGAGGAAGCAAGCCCCTGAACGAACTCGAGGGCTTCCTCAAGGTTACCATCGAACCTTGGTTTTATCTTCTCTGCGATCCGCTCGAGGGAATCTGGCGTGAGGTCCCAATCAGCAGCCTCAAGCTCATCCATCACCTGGTCTACCAAATCCTGGTCCTTGCTATTTTTATTCATAGCTCCTCCTAAAATCCTAATAACCGACTGCCGCCCCATCCCCCCTCGGGTCGGACCCCCCGGTTATCTCACCGGTCCTCTGATCTATAAGGATCCCCTGGGCATCACCGATTGAGGAACGGAGCTTTATCTTATATCCCCTTTTTAACAGGGCATTTTTCACATCCTTAGGGATGGCGAAGGGTTCCACAAAAAGAACATCAGGCAGCCATTGATGATGTACCCGAGGAGCATCTATCGCTTGCTGTATATTCATCCCGTGATCGATCACATTTAGGATCACCTGAAGCACTGTGGTAATGATGGTGGAACCTCCAGGGCTTCCAATAACCATAAAAAGCTTCCCTCCCTTGGTGATGATGGTTGGGGTCATTGAAGAAAGCATTCTTTTGCCCGGGGCGATGGCATTTGCCTCACCACCGACAAGACCGTAGATATTGGGGTAGCCCGGCTTTATCGAGAAATCGTCCATTTCGTTATTGAGCAGAAAACCGGCACCATCAACCACTACCATTGAACCAAAACTTCCGTTGAGGGTATAGGTATTGGAAACGGCATTTCCCCTCTCATCCACCACCGAGAAATGGGTCGTCTCCTCATCCTCAAACATCCAGGGATTACCGTGGCTTACCTTCGTGCTCGGCATCGCTCGAGCAAGGCTTATCTTCTTCCTTAAGAAAGAAGCGTATTTCTTTGATATCAAACCAGAAACGGGCATCTTCACGAAATCAGGGTCACCCAAAAACTCCGCCCTATCCGCGTAAACGAGCTTCTCCGCTTCAGCCATCAGGCTGATGGTGGCGGAAGAGCCGAAGCCCATCCCCTTTAGATCGTATCCCTCAAGGATATTCAGAAGCTCGAGAAGGCAAATCCCCCCGGAACTCGGAGGAGGGGCGGAATAGACAGTATAACCGCGATAATTCCCCACCACCGGCTCCCTTACCACCGCCCGGTACTCCGCCAAATCCTTCTTCGTTATCAACCCACCACCTCGCTTCATCTCCCGAACGATGAGGTCCGCTATCTCTCCCCGGTAAAAGGCATCGGGACCCTTCTCAGCGATGAGGCGAAGTGTTCGGGCGAGATCAGGCTGACGGAAAACCTCTCCCTCGGAGTAGGTGGTGCCATCCTTTTTGAGAAATACCTTTGCTGTGCTCTCAAACTGGGAAAAATCTTTAGCCCGGCGAGCAAAGGACCGGGCAAGAAAACGATCCACCACAAACCCCTCCTCGGCAAGCCTTATCGCCGGAGCCATTACCTCGGGGAGGCTCATTGTACCGTAACGCTTAAGGGCAAGGGCTAAACCAGCAACCGTACCCGGTACTCCGGAGGCCAAATAACCTCTGGTGCTCGCCTTTGGAATCACCTGCCCCTTCTCATCGAGATACATATCTCGACTCGCCTTATAAGGTGCCCTTTCCCGATAGTCGATGAATATCACCTTACCGCTATCAGCCAATCTTATCAGCATAAACCCACCGCCCCCGATGTTTCCCGCTTGAGGATAGGTAACAGCAAGGGCAAAGGCGGTGGCTACCGCAGCATCAACCGCGTTCCCTCCCTTTTTCAATATCTGAACCCCAACCTCGGAAGCGATCCTACTCGCCGAGACCACCATCCCCTTCTTCGCCACCACCGGTCTCCTACTGGCGAACGAAAAGAGCAAAGAAGGGATCAAAACCCATATGAGATGACAAAAGAGCATATTCCTTCTCATAACTCCCTCCTTCTCAATTTATTCTACGCCACCCTCGCAAAAGCGTCAAACCAAAAGAAAAATTAGTCATTTAGCTGAGGTTATTATCCTTGACTTTTCCCGCCTAAATATGGTAGTTTGCAAAGGAGGATTCTCTTAATTTAGAAAATAAAAAGGATTTAGGAAAAGGAGTTAAAATGACAGGAAAGATGCTCGCAGTAATGAAGAAAGAGCGGGAACAGGGAGCAGAACTCGATGAGGTCGACATCCCCACTATCAAGCCAAACGAGATATTGGTGAAGGTCAAAGCCACCTCCATCTGCGGCACCGATGTCCATATATATAGCTGGGACCCGTGGGCTGAAGGAAGGATAAAACCTCCAATGATCTTTGGCCATGAATGTGCTGGGGAAGTGGTAGAGGTGGGAAAGGATGTAAGGTCCATCAAGGTAGGAGATTATGTCTCCGCTGAAACGCATATCCCCTGTGGCCATTGCTATCAATGTCGGACTGGCGATCAGCATCTCTGTCAGAACCTCAAGATATTGGGGGTTGATGTAAACGGCTGTTTCGCTGAATATGTCGCCATTCCCGAGATCTGCGCCTGGAAGAACGACCCCTCTCTGCCTCCGGATATTGCTTGTCTTAAGGAACCGCTTGGGAATGCCACCTATGCTGTGATGGAGAGCGAGGTCACGGCAAAAACAGTGGCAATTATAGGCGATGGTCCTATTGGTATCTTCGCCACCGCCATTGCCAAAGCAGCTGGTGCCGCCTTTATCTTTCTCGTGGGAAAATCGCCATATCGAATGGAGCTCGCCAAGAAGATGAATCCGGATCTCCTGTTGAATGTGGACGAGGTCGATGTGGTGGAAACCATTATGGAGGAGACGAAGGGTATTGGGGTAGATGTGGTGATAGAGATGAGCGGAAGCAGGCTGGGTATAGAACAAGGGTTCAAGATATTGCGCCGTGCCGGGACCTTCACCGCTTTTGGAATACCTAAGGGGAAGATAGAATTTGACCTCTCGGAGAATGTCATTTTCAAGGGAGCGAGGATAATCGGGATAAACGGAAGGAAGATGTTCGACACCTGGTACCAGATGTCCCGCTTCCTTGAAAGGGGAAAGATCGACATTGCTCCCGTAGTAACCCATCGCTTTCCGCTTACCAAATTTGAGGAAGGGATAAGCCTTCCCCTTTCGGAAGAGAGGAATTGTGGGAAGGTTGTCTTTTTCCCTGAGCAATCATAACCTCGAATAACCTGTTTAAGGGGGAGAAATGTACGGCAAAGCGAAGGATATATTCGAGAATATTTTAAAGGGGATCAGGGAATCCGGTCTCTATAAAGAGGAAAGGGTTCTCCTTTCTCCTCAGGGGGCTAACATCAAGGTTCCGAGTAAAGAGGTATTAAACTTCTGCGCCAACAATTATCTCGGCTTAGCCAACCATCCGGAGCTGATAAAGGCTGCCAAGAAGGCGCTCGATGAATACGGCTATGGGCTTTCCTCCGTACGGTTCATCTGTGGTACCCAAAGCATCCACAAGGAATTGGAAAAGGAGATCTCCACCTTCCTCAAGATGGATGACTCCATCCTTTACACCTCTTGTTTCGACGCCAATGGTGGTCTATTCGAAACACTGCTCGATGAGGAATGTGCCATAATAAGCGACGAACTAAACCATGCAAGCATCATCGATGGGATCAGACTATGCAAAGCGAAGCGATACATCTTCAAGCACGGCGATATGAACGACCTTGAAGCAAAGCTCAAGGAAGCGAACAAAGCCAAGATAAAGATGATCGCCACCGACGGTGTATTCAGTATGGATGGCGATATCGCCAACCTGCCCGGTATCTGTGAACTCGCCGAGCGATATGACGCTTTGGTTATGGTAGACGATTCCCACGCCACCGGCATATTGGGAGAGAATGGACGCGGTACCATTGAGTTTCACAAGGTCGAGGGACGGGTGGATATCATCACCAGCACCTTGGGGAAGGCTCTCGGCGGGGCAACCGGTGGGTTCACCAGCGCCAGAAAGGAGATAGTAGAACTTCTAAGGCAACGCTCCCGACCTTATCTCTTTTCAAACTCGGTGGCACCTGTGGTGGTAGCAGCCGGGATAGCAGCGATAAAGATGCTCAAGGAAACCGGTGCCCTGAGAAAGAAGCTGATGGATAACACCCGTTATTTCAGGGAAGAACTTAAGAGAAGGGGCTTTAAGATAAAAGAAGGGGAGCATCCGATAATCCCTATTATGCTTGGAGAAGCGAGGCTTGCCCAGGATATGGCACGCGACCTTTTAGAAGAGGGGATATATGTGATCGGCTTCAGCTATCCTGTAGTCCCCAAGGGACAGGCACGGATCCGGGTTCAGATATCGGCTGCCCATGAGAAGGAACATCTCGATCGCGCCTTGGATGCCTTCACCAAGATAGGCAGAAAATATGGGGTGGTTCAATAAGGAGGGGTTAATGAAAAAAATAGTCATCCTTAGTGTAGTAATCCCCATTTTGTTCTTTGCGTTTTCTTGTAACAAGAAAGGGACGACCGAACCGGCTTATATAACCCCAGAGGTATCCTTCTCCGATGAGACGGTTCATCTCAATTCAGCGGTAGAGGTCGAATACAGCTTCACCGTATCGGAAGAGCTCAAGGGAAAACTTCCGCCCAAACTCGTCGTATTCGTGCATTTTCTTGATCCCAGTGGAAATATCGTGTTTCAGGACGACCATCCTCTCCCCAAGGAGAGCTCTCAGTTATCCCCTGGAGATAAGGTATCCTACACCAGGTTCCTGTTCATCCCTTCGGACTTCCCTTTGGGACAGGTAAAGGTGAAGTTAGGGCTCTACAATAAGGATGGGAGGATCCTCCTTGACGGCGTCGATGAGGAGGGCGATCGGGCATATACCGTAGCCAATCTTAAAGTGGTGCCCGAAGACCTGAACAAGCTCCCTATCTACAAGGATGGTTGGTATCCGGTGGAGTACCAGGTAGCTAAGACCCCTTCCTCCAGGATAGAGCAATGGAGTTGGACGAAAAAGGAGGCTACTTTCTCCTTCTTGAATCCGGGAAAGGACTCCACCCTCTATCTCTGCGCCCATTCGCCGGTGATAGAGCTTGAGGGTCCCCAAAAGGTGAAGTTAATGCTAAACGGAAAGGAGCTTGTTTCCTTCGAGGTCATCTCAGCCGAGAGGTTCTGGAAGAAGATCGAGCTTCCCAAGGATATTATGGGAGAAGGGAAGTGGCTCAACTTTACTCTGAAGGTAAACAGAACCTTCGTACCAGCGAAGGTAGGAACTGGAGATGACACCAGGGAGCTTGGACTTCAGGTATTCCATCTCTGCCTCAAATGAAGAGGGACTTGGTGAGTAAAGGCGAAGAGGAAATTCGGAAGGAGAAAGAAAGAGAGATAAAGGGGGATATCTTTTCCCTCATCGCCGAGGGGAAGGCGCCAAAGGAGCTAAGATTAAAGGCAGCACGAGGAGAATTCCCCCTTTCACCCGACGAGTTTCTGAACTGGCTCTTTGTGTTGAAAGACGATCCTGATCCCGATGTACGGGCGACGGTAATAGAAAGCGGGCGTCGGTTTCCCGAAGAGGAGCTGAAGAGAATAATAAAAACTAAGGTTCTTGACTACCGGGTGCTTGATTTTATAACCCGGATCTCTCTGGGGCGTGATGACATCCTGGAGATGGTGATCCTTGATTCCGACACCTCTGATGAAACAATAGGCTACCTGGCTGAGAATGTAGGGAAGGATCTCCTCCGTCTAATTGCGAGCGATGGTGAACGCCTTGCCCGTTCTCCCTCTCTCGTAGAGAAGGTGCTTCGGAACAGAGAGGCGGACGAAGAGATAAAAGAGATGCTTCTGGTAGAAAGAAAGGTGGGAGAGACGGAGGAAGAATTCAAGAAGAAATCCCTTTTTGCCCGGATCACCCACCTCACTGCAGCCCAGAAGGTCATCCTCGCCCTTAAGGGCACGAGAGAGGCAAGGTCTATATTGATCCGTGATCCGAATAGGGAGGTAGCCCTCGCGGTGCTTCAGAGCCCTAAGCTGAGTGACACTGAGGTGGAGACGATCGCCAATATGAGAAATGTTCCTGAGGAGGTATTGGGTCATATAGCGGAACAACGGCGTTGGGTGAGGAAATATTCCATACTGGCAAATTTAGTAAAGAATCCGAAGACACCACTCTCTCATGCGATGAACTTCGTAAGTCGGTTAAGCAATCAGGACTTAGCCCGGATAAGATTCAACCGTGATGTCCCTGAACCAGTAAGGAAAAAGGCGATCAGGATACTAAAACAGAGGACCGAGGGAGGGGGCTCCTCTTTTCGGGTACCACATTGAAAGAAAGATGAAACTGGATTACGCTGCCCTTACCGATAGAGGAAGAAAACGAAAGGTGAATGAGGATGCTTATATAGTGAACAAGGAGGTAGGGCTACTCGTGGTTGCCGATGGTATGGGAGGGCAGGTAGCGGGGGAAATCGCTTCTCAAATAGCGGTTGAAACCATCGAGCGTTTCGTAATAAAGACGGAGGAGGAGAGGGAGATCACCTGGCCTCTGGAATATAGGGAAGAGTTAAGCCATAATCAAAATAGATTGATCACCGCTATAAAGCTTGCCCACAACCGCATCCTGAGCATAGGCAGCGAGAAGAAGGGCTATCAGGGGATGGGGACTACGGTGGTCGCCTCTCTTCTCTCTAAGGGAAAGGCGGATATCGCCTATGTAGGTGACAGTCGAGCGTATTTAATAAGAAAGAAGAAACTCTTCCAACTTACCAGTGATCACTCTTGGGTAAATGAGCAATTGAAGAAAGGGTTAATAAGCCCTCAGGATGCCAAGGTCCATCCATTGCGCAATGTAGTAACCAGGGCTTTGGGAGGGAAGTTGCAACTGGAAGTGGATATCCTCTCTTCTCCTTTGAAGGAAGGCGATATCCTTCTTCTCTGTACCGATGGTCTCAACTCAATGTTGGATAACGAGGAGATACTAAAGATCATCCTCGCTAATGAAAATAACCTTAGAAAAGCGGTGGAAAATCTCATCAAAAAGGCAAACGAAAAGGGAGGTGAGGATAATATCACTGTAATCCTGGCAAGATATTACAAGGATGGAGAGAAGGAATGAACATAAACAAGGAGAAGAAAGAAAAGGCTATCCAGATGGCTCTCCTCCAGATAGAAAAGCAGTTCGGCAAGGGCTCGATAATGCGGTTGGGCGACCGGGCGGTGCTCGATGACATTGCTGTCATCCCTACTGGTTCCCTCGAGCTAGACTATGCCTTGGGGGTAGGTGGTCTTCCTCGAGGAAGGGTGGTCGAGATATTCGGTCCCGAAGCTTCAGGGAAAACCACCCTTGCTCTTCAGATAATTGCTGAGGCACAAAAGCAAGGTGGGTTAGCCGCTTTCATCGACGCCGAACATGCGATGGACGCAAACTATGCCAAAAAACTGGGGGTGGATGTGGACAACCTCCTCGTCTCCCAACCAGATTCTGGAGAGCAGGCATTGGAGATAGCTGAGGTGTTGGTGAGGAGTGGAGCCATCGATGTATTAGTAATAGATTCGGTAGCAGCCCTCGTTCCTCGGGCGGAGCTCGAAGGGGAGATGGGGGATGCCCATATGGGGCTCCAGGCACGACTTATGTCCCAAGCACTTAGAAAGCTAACCGGTGTTGTCTCTAAATCGCATACTACCCTCATCTTCACCAACCAGATCCGGGAAAAGATAGGGGTTATATTCGGCAACCCGGAGACAACTACTGGAGGGCGGGCGCTTAAGTTCTACGCCTCGGTGCGGTTGGATATCAGGAGGATAGCCACTTTAAAGGAAGGGGATAAGGTCATAGGCCACCGGACCAAGGTGAAGGTGGTCAAGAATAAGGTAGCTCCACCGTTCCGCGAGGCTGAATTTGACATCCTCTATGGCGAGGGGATCTCCCGGGAAGGAAGCATCCTCGATCTTGGGGTTGCCAAGGGGATAATTGAAAAGAGCGGTTCTTGGTTCTCCTATAAGGGTGAACGGTTGGGTCAAGGAAGGGAGAATGCTCGAAGGTTTCTGAAGGAACATAAGGAGATCCGCGATGAGATAGAGGAGAAGATCAGGAAAGAACTATCTCTTCTTTCGAAGAAAGAGAGGGAAAAGGAGGAAGGAAGAACTAACAAGAGCTGATCCAAGGTTAGAAGGGGAAAGAAAAAGGAGTATTTTTTTGTTTTGAGGTAAGAAGAAATGGGGGTATTCGCGGTAATCGGGTTAGGTAGTTTTGGTACTCATCTCACTGAAGCCCTTGCCGCTGAGGGGCATCAGGTGGTGGTAATCGATATCGACAAGGAAAAGATACAGGCAATGAAGGATATCGCCACTCAGGCGATCTTGAGTGATGCCGGTGATAAGAACACCCTTAAGGCGATAGGGATAAAGGATGTAGATGCAGTGATAATCTCTTTGAACCAGGATAGCTTTGATACTACCGTCCTTCTCACCCAGTTTCTCAAGGAGGAAGGGGTAAATAAGATATTGGTCAAAGTGAACTCAGAGGATGAAGCCAAAGTGGTAACCAAGATAGGAGCGGATCAGGTCATCTTTCCAGAAAAACAGGTGGCAATAAGGCTGGCAAAGAGGCTGGGAAATCCAAATGTGATCGACCAGATCGATCTCGGTGAGGATCTCGAGATATTAGAGGTAAACGCGCCTACCTCTTTTCACAATAAGACCATTGGAGAACTCAACCTGAGGAAGAAATACAGGATCCAGATCATCTTCATCAAACGAGAGATAGGAGAAGGGGAGGAGAAAAAAATCCGCACCGTCCTTGCTACCCCCGAGGAGATAATACTCTCTGGGGATACCCTCACCATAGTAGGGGCAAAAAAGGATGTGGAAAAGATAAAATCGCTCAAGTAAAGCCTGAAAATACAAACTTGCGAAAGCGAGGTGTTTTATATGAGGATTAGAAAAGTTCTTATATTATTTTCCCTTTCGTTTTTTCTTCTTTTCTTCACTGCCAGAACCATCAAAGCGGAGGAAGGGTTTTCCCTCTCCCTCCCCCGGGTTGTTATCCCCAATGTCCCTTTTAAAGCTACAATAACCCCCAAAAAACCTCTCATCGCTGGGGAGCATCATTTCACCCTCTCCACTGCCGAAGGGAAGGTGCTCGCTTCGGGAGTAATCCGAGATGGGAAACCGATCACAGTCAAGGACCTTACAGTAAAAAAGAGGGGAAAGATTACCCTTATCCTCAGGGTGGATGGGGAGAAGATAGAGGGGAAAACGCGGGCGATACCAGGGGTTCTATCCATCCTTCCCCCGCTTCTCGCCATCATCCTCGCCCTAACCTTGCGTGAGGTGATCATCGCCCTATTTGCTGGCGTCTGGTTGGGAGCTTTCTTCATCTATGACTACAACCCATTCACTTCTTTTCTCCACGCTCTTGACAACTACTATGTCACTACCCTAACCGATTACAATCACGCAGCCATCCTTCTTTTTTCCCTCATCCTTGGAGGTATGGTAGGGGTTATGTCCAAATCTGGCGGAATGCAGGGGTTGGTGGAGAAGATAGCAAAATTCGCCAAAAATGCCCGCGGGGGGCAACTCGCTGCTAGGATTATGGGGGTGTTGATATTCTTCGACGACTATTCCAACACCCTTATCGTTGGGAATACGATGCGCCCCTTTACTGACAAGCTCCATATCTCCCGGGAAAAACTTTCCTATATCGTGGATTCCTCAGCCGCCTGTATAGCAAGTATCGCTGTCATCTCCACCTGGATCGGTTTCGAGGTGTCGCTTATAAACGACGCTTTTGTCAATCTTGGACTCTCGCGGAACGCCTATATCACCTTCCTCCGAACGATACCTTCCCGTTTCTATCCTATATTCACCTTCATCTTCGGTTTCGCTGCTGCCTATATGGTTCGAGATTTCGGCCCGATGTACCGCGCAGAGGTAAGGGCAAGAACAAAAGGCCTGGTGATCGCTCCGAACGCCGTTCCCATAGCTGATCCCGATGTAGCCTTGGGACACCCCCCAGAAGGAACGCCCCGGCGCTGGTACAATGCGGTCATTCCCATCGGGATTATCATCATCGGTACCTTCCTCGGGCTCTATATTACCGGAAGAAACGGGATAATAGCGGCAAAGGGAGCCGCCTATATCAAACAGGCAAAGATATACGAGATAATTGGGGCAGGGGATTCCTTCCGGGTGCTCATCTGGGCGTTCACCATTGGTTCGGTAGTCGCCATCGTACTCGCGGTCTCCCAGAGAATACTTAAATTAGGAGAGGCACTTCATGCCTGGGTTCAGGGGGTAAAGGCAATGGTGCTCGCTGCTATAATCCTTCTTTCTGCCTGGGCGATCGGGGCAATCTGTACCGATCTCAAAACCGCCGACTATGTAGTTCACATCTCCCTCGGCTTCCTCTCGCCTCGTCTTATTCCCCTTCTCTCATTTACCTTAGCCGCAGCGATCAGCTTTGCTACCGGCTCCTCCTGGGGGACGATGGCTATCCTTATGCCCATCGTGGTCCCCTTAGCTTACAAAGCCCCTTCAGCCGCTGGGCTCAGCCCCGGCCTTGGCGAGTACATCCTTTTGGGCTCAATCGCTGGGGTGCTTGCCGGTGCTGCCTTTGGCGATCATTGTTCTCCGATATCGGACACTACCATTATGTCCTCGATGGCTTCCGGCTCCGACCACATCGACCATGTACGAACACAGCTACCATACGCCCTTACCGTAGGAATAACGAGCGGTATCATCGGCTATCTACCAATGGGATACGGCATAAGCCCGGCAATAACCATCCCTATTGGCGGGGTGTTGCTCATCGCCTTCATCAGGTTGGTGGGAAAGAAGACGGACAATCTTTAAGTAAACTATGAGAATCGGCATAATAGGAGGAGGACCGGCAGGGGCTGAGGCAGCTCGGTTATTAGCTAAAGAGGGCAACGAGGTTCTCCTCTTCGAGAGGAAAACATCATGGGAGAAGCCCTGTGGGGGTGGCATTACCCCGAAAACCTTTCGTCTTTCTCCCCATCTAAAGAGCAAAGAGCTTCCAGGGCGTGAGATCGAAAGGATAACCTTCATCGCTCCTTCAGGAAGAAGGGCTACCATCTCCCTCAGGGAACCACTATTCATCGTCTCCCGAAAGGCGCTATTCCGCTTCCAGCTGAAGAGGGCAGAAGAGGAAGGGGCAAAATTAATCCAGGATGAAATAAAAAACATAGAGCAAAAAGATAAAAGCTGGCTTCTTATAGGGAAGGAGGGCTATGAGGTCGATATCCTAATCGGAGCGGATGGGATAAAGAGCATAGTAAGGAGAAAACTCAGGGGGAAGTTTCGTCCCGGGGAACTCGGCTTTGCCCTCGTCTCTTTTCCCTATGGAGATTTCCCACCGGAGATAATAATCCGCTTTCTCTCCTCTCCTCCAGGCTATCTCTGGTGGTTCCCGAGGATAGGCCACGCCTCAGCCGGCATCTGCACTCCTCTCATAGGAAAGGGAAAGGGGCTCGAAAAACTCCTTCAGAAGTTTCTAAAGGAGGAAACTCCGGAAAGGGGGGAGGAAAAAGGAAAGCCAATCTCCTTCCTCACCCCCTTTCTCCAAAAGGGGAACTCGTCGAAACTCTATGGTGAAAACTGGGCGCTTATCGGGGATGCTGCCGGTCTCGCCGATCCCTTAACCGGTGAGGGCATCTACCCTGCTCTACTTTCAGCGCATCTGATCTCCCGGGCGATAAAAGAAGGAAATATCTCAGCCTACGGGGAATACCTGAGGGAAAAGCTGATTCCTGAGATAGAAAGCGCCTATCGGATAAGAAGGTTCTTTTTTAGCTCCAAGGTTCTCGAACTCGGAGTTTCCCTTCTCGCCAAGAGCAAGGCTTCCGCTGAGATATTCAGCGAATTAACTTCGGGTGAGCTCACCTACCGAGAGTTAAAGGGGAGGGTGTTATCCACCCTCCCCCAAGCAGCCAAGGAATTTATCTCCCTCATCTACAGTGGAAGGTAACCTCTCAGAGATTCCACAGATTGAGCCCGGTATCGGGGTCATATTTCCGAGTTAGCTCGAAATCGAAGGTCAGCACCAGGAACTCCCCAGTAAGGGCAATCCTCGCCGAGGAGAGATGACCCGTATAAGCGGAGAGGTCAGAGGAAGAGATGGTCGCATGGGCGTGGATTAGTGGTTCCCCATTAAGGTAGCTAATGTTAGCGGTAAGGTTTCCCAATTCACAAGAGCCCTTAAACTCCTTATGAAAGTATTTCTTCTCCTCCGGTTCATAGTAGCTTAGCTTGACATTATCAATCGTCCCGATCCCAAAGATAACTCCGCTCTTTATCTCGTTTTCCACTACAAATTTCTTCAAAGAAGAGAGTACATCCTCTCCCTTATCCAAACGAATAAGATAACCGAGTGCCACCTTTTTGACCTTCATAATTACACCTCCTAAATTAATGTAAGGATAGCGGTAAGAAGCATCCCCCGTTCAGGAAGGCTTCTTATGATCACATGTTCCCCTATGGCATGAAGGCCCTCGCCATCAGCTCCAAGCCCATCTATGGTGGGAGTCCCCACCGCGGAGGCGAACGAGGCGTCACTCCCGCCACCAGACATACCATCGGTCAAGGCGATCCCGAGTCTCTTTCCCACCTCCTTCACCTTCTCAAAAAGCGCCGCATTTTCCTTTGTCTTAACCAATGGAGGAGAAGCGATCCTCCCCGTTATCTCGAGCTTTGCACCGGGGAGTTTCGGTTTCAAAGAGAGGAGCTTATTCATCATCTCCTCCCCATCCTCCGGTGAGAGGAAGCGAAGATCTATCTCCGCCTCTGCCTCGGCGGCGACCACATTGGGACGGGTTCCCCCCTCTATCCTCCCCACATTAAGGGTGATCTCCCGGGAGTAATCGGTGAGGCTATGGATGTAGATGATCTGATGGGCTAATTCTTCAATAGCGCTTATCCCTTCTTTATGATTCGCCCCCGCATGAACTGCCTTCCCAAAGACCCTTAGCTTCACCTTCCCAACCCCCTTTCTCACTGTCTTAAGTGCCCCGCCGGGAAGGGATGGTTCGAGGCAGTAAACCACCCGGCTCCTTCTTGCCTCCTCTTCGATCAATTGGCGGGAATGGGGACTGCCTATCTCCTCGTCCGAATTAAGGAGGATCACCACCCTGCTCTTCGGCTTAAGGGATAGCTCCTTTAAGGCGGAAAGGGCATAATAGGCAATGACGATGCCCGATTTCATATCGAGGGTACCAGGACCGAAGAGCTTGCCGTCCTTCTCCGTTATTGGCCGTTTCTTGACCTCACCCAGGGACCAAACGGTGTCCATATGGCAAAGGAGGAGAACCTGCTCCTCCCCCTCACCGTACTCCACCCTGAGACAATCCCCCACCTCCTTTTGAGGGATAACCTCCACCTGAGCACCGAGCTCCTTGAATCGCTCGGCAATAAACCGTGAAAGGATATCCACCGCCTCCTTCTCTGTGGTGGGCGACTCGAGCTCGCATAGCTGGGTGAGGAAGCTAACCATAGCTCTTTCTTTATCCTTAAAATAAGCCTTAATCCTTTCCTCCATTTTATCCCCCAATCATCTTGAAGGAAGGAGCTCTATATCAGGGAAGAAGAAGCTCACTTCGAAGGCGGCGGTTTCCGGGGAATCCGAACCGTGGATCGCATTCCGCTCTATGTTCTCACCGAACTTAGCCCTGATCGTTCCCTTCTCCGCCTTTGCGGGATCGGTCGCCCCCATCAACTCACGAAGCTCCCTAATAGCATCCTCCCGTTCGAGCACCATCACCACCGACCGCCCTGAAGACATAAAATCGGTAAGACTCTCATAAAAGTCCTTCCCCTTGTGGACATAATAAAAAGCCTCGGCTTCCTTCTTGGTCAATCTCACCATCCTCATCGCTATTATCTCAAAACCAGCCTCCTCTATCATCTGGATAATTGCCCCTACTTTCTTCCTTCCTACCGCATTGGGTTTTATGATGGAAAGCGTTCTCTCTTTAGCCATAGTCACCCCCTTAATCGATTCTTCTCCTCAACTCAAAAAGATCTCCGCCAAAGGCGTCATAGATAACCACCGCGGGGAAGTCGACCACCTTAAGCCTGAGTACCGCCTCAGGACCAAGATGAGGAAAGGCGATCACCTCCTTATCCTTTATATATTTTGAAAGAAGTGCCCCTGCTCCGCCCAAGGTGCCAAAATAAACCCCTTTAAACTGGGAGAGAAGCTCCCTTACCCTCGGCGATCGGGGTCCCTTACCGATGAACCCCCTTGCCCCTGCCTGAAGGAAGGAGAGCATATAAGGGTCCATCCGGGAGGAGGTGGTCGGTCCTGCCGAGCCGATCACCTTCCCCGGCGGTGGCGGCGTCGGTCCTACATAATATATCGTTTCTCCCTTAAGCTCAAAGGGAAGGTCCTTCCCCTCTTTGATCATCTCGGAAAGGAGCTTATGGGCAGCGTCCCGTGCAGCTATCAGCCTTCCTGATATGAGCACCCAATCACCCGCACGAAGGAGGGAGATGGTCTCTTCAGAAAAAGGCGATTCTATCGGGATGAAGTTCATCGTCTCCCTCAAATGATCACCCTCTGATGTCGATGAGAATGACACCCTAAGTTCACCGCTACCGGAAGGCTCGCTATATGACAGGGATGGGTTTCGATATTGACCGCCAAGGCGGTAGTCCTTCCCCCAAGACCAAGGGGACCAATACCAAGCTCATTCACCAGGAGGAGAAGTTCCTCTTCTAAGGCGGATATCGCTTCATCCTCGCTCCGTTTCCCTATTGGTCTTAGAAGCGCCCTTTTGGCGAGGGTGGAAGCGAGCTCCATCGTCCCTCCTATCCCTACCCCGATGATAAGAGGAGGACAGGCGCTCGCTCCCTTCCTCGCCACCTCGGAGAGGATGAACCGCTTCACCCCATTTATCCCCTCCGCTGGGGCGAGCATCGCCACCGAGCTCATATTCTCGCTCCCTGCCCCCTTCACCAGGAAATCGATCACCAACCTATCGCCAGGGACGATCTCGATATGGATAACCGCTGGAGTATTGTCCCCCGTGTTTCTATCCCTTCTAAGGGGATCGGCAAGGATGGATGCTCGGAGATACCCTTCTCGACACCCCTTAGCCACCCCTTCATTTATCGCCTCGGGAAGGCTACCCCCGGTAATCACCACCTCGGCACCGAGCGTGACAAATACTACCGCCACCCCAGTATCCTGACACAAAGGAAGATGTTCTTTTGCCGCCAACTCCGCATTTTCGATAAGCTTGGCAAGGACGAATCTACCGTCCTCCGAGGTCTCCTGTTCCTCAGCCCTCCTCAGAGCAGAAAGGACATCATCGGGCAAAAAATAATTAGCCCGGACAGCAAGCTCAGCTACCTTTTCGCTTACTGTCCGGGCTTCGATACGACGCATTTTATGCTACATCACCCCGATCTTCTCTACCAATCCGCGCACCGATTCCGCTGACTTTTTGAGGGCAGAGAGCTCCTCCTCGTTCAGCTTGAGTTCAATTATCTCCTCCACCCCGTTAGCACCGAGCTTGACCGGAACCCCAACGAAAAGACCGTTTATCCCGTACTCACCTTCAAGATAGGCAGCACAGGGGAGGATCTTCTTCTTGTCCTTAACTATCGCTTCCACCATCTCGGCAATGGAGGAAGCAGGAGCATAGTAGGCACTACCGGTCTTGAGGAGGGCAACGATCTCACCACCGCCCTTCCTTGTCCGTTCGACCAGCTGATCTATCCTCTCCTTAGGAAGAAGCTCGGTTATCGGCACCCCAGCCACCGTGGAAAACCGAGGCAGAGGAACCATCGTATCGCCATGCCCCCCAAGAACCAGCGCATGGACATTTTCTACCGAGACATTGAGCTCCTGAGCGATGAAGGTACGGAAGCGGGTGGAATCAAGTATCCCCGCCATCCCCATCACTCGATTCTTGGGGAAGCCGCTCACCTTGAAGACGGTCTGCGCCATCGCATCGAGGGGATTGGTTACCGTAATGATGATGGCATTGGGTGACTTGGCGACGACCTTTTCGGTAACCTCCTTCACTATCTTGAAATTCGCCTGAAGAAGGTCATCACGACTCATCCCCGGCTTTCTGGGAAATCCAGAGGTGATGACCACGATGTCTGAATCAGCGGTGTCGGCGTAATCGTTGGTGCCGATGATATTGGTATCACACCCCTCTACCGGGGTGGACTCGAGCAGGTCGAGCCCCTTCCCCTGAGGCATCCCCTCGATGATGTCGAGGAGGACAACATCACCCAATTCCTTGTAAGCGATGCGCTGAGCAGTGACCTCACCCACATGCCCAGCGCCTATGACCGATATCTTTCTCCTTTTCATTGCGACACTCTCCGTTTTATGAAATAAATTAACCCATATTCTCCACAATAAGTTTGCCGAACTCGGAACACTTAACCTTGGTTGCCCCTTCCATCTGCCGCTCGAGATCGTAGGTGACCGTCTTGTTCATAATCGTCCGTTCAAGCCCCTGCTTGATTAAGTCTGCTGCCTCACGCCAATTGAGGTACTCGAACATCATCGCGCCAGAGAGAATGAGGGAGCTGGGGTTGACCTTATCCTGTCCCGCATACTTGGGAGCGGTTCCATGAGTGGCTTCGAACAGAGCAAGATAATCTCCGATATTGGCACCAGGTGCCATACCAAGACCACCTACCTGAGCAGCGCAGGCGTCGGAGAGGTAATCGCCGTTCAAATTGGGAAGAGCGATAACATCGTACTCATTGGTCCTGGTCAATATCTGCTGAAGCATATTGTCAGCAATCCGGTCCTTGATCACGATCTTACCTTCGGGCTGCTCCCCATTGTACTTCTCCCAAAGCTCGGTCTCGGTTATGGTAACATCAGCAAATTCCTCTTTCGCCAGTTCATAGCCCCAATCGCGGAAAGCACCCTCAGTGTACTTCATAATGTTCCCCTTGTGAACCAGGGTCACGCTCTTCCTGCCATAATCGAGAGCATACTGGATCGCCTTTCTCACCAATCTCTTGGTGGCAAACTCGGATATCGGTTTGATGCCGATTCCTGAATCCCCACGGATATTACACCCCATCTCCTTGTTGAGGAAATCAATCACCTTTTTCACCTCAGGAGTACCCTTAGCCCACTCGATCCCGGCGTAAACATCCTCGGTATTTTCCCGGAACACCACCATATCCATCCTCTCGGGACGCCTTACCGGACTGGGAACACCACGGTAGTATTTGATTGGACGGACACAGGCATAAAGGTCAAGCACCTGCCGCAAAGTAACATTAAGGCTCCTATATCCCCCACCAACCGGGGTCGTAAGGGGACCCTTTATGGCAACTATAAACTCCCTTATCGCGTTGAAGGTGTCCTCAGGAAGGACCTCACCATAACGCTCCATAGCGCGATCTCCAGCGAAGATCTCCATCCAGACGATTCGCCTCTTACCACCATACGCCTTCTCCACCGCGGCGTTGAACACGGGCATAGCTGCCTTCCAGAGGTCAGGACCGATTCCATCCCCAACGATGTAAGGGATGATCGGGTCATCAGGGACGACCAACTTGCCGTCCTTGACCTCAATCTTAGTCCCTTCTTTAGGGACCTCAAGCTTCTTGAACATAACTCTACCTCCTATGGATGATTACAGGTTAATTCACTATAAAAACACCCCTTCCGGGGGTAAAGCCTCAATCAAGCTTAAAACCACCGTGCTTCTTGATATGCTCTGCCAACCCACCATCCATCAAGATCTTGGTCATCACCGAGGGAAGCGGAGGAAAGGTGAGTTCGATGTTCTTGGTCTTATTTACGATCTTTCCTGCCTCGAGGTCCACCTCAAGCTCATCTCCCTCATCGATCTTATCGGTATCACAGATGATAGCAGGAAGTCCCACATTGATGCAATTTCTAAAGAATATACGGGCAAAGGATTTGGCGAGAACCGCGCTCACCCCGGCAATCTTGATGATGGTTGGAGCGTGTTCCCTGCTCGAGCCGAGTCCAAAGTTCCTCCCTCCGACAACGAAATCTCCTTTGCTCATCGAGCTCGCGAACTCGGGCCTCGCATCTTCAAGGACATGTTTGGCAAGCTCAGGGAGGTTTGAACGGAGATGGAAATAACGCCCTGGGGCGATGTGATCGGTGCTGATATCGTCCCCAAACTTCCATGCTTTCCCTACCAGCTTCATTTTAGCACCTCCCTCGGATCTGCAAGCTTCCCGGCGATGGCAGTGGCAGCAGCTGTCGCCGGAGAAGCGAGGAAAATAAAACCATTAGGATTGCCCATCCTACCCTTGAAGTTCCTATTCTGGGTAGAGAGACACCGCTCTCCATCCCCAAGAACCCCCTGATGTACCCCAACGCAGGGCCCGCAACCAGGAGGTAGGATGGTTGCCCCAGCCTCAAGGAAGATATCGATCAACCCTTCCTTCAAAGCATCCATATAGACCTTGCGCGAGGCAGGACCAATGAGGAGCCTGGTGTCCGGATGACGCCTCTTCCCCTTGAGTATCTGCGCCGCTACCCTGAGATCACTCAATCTACCGTTGGTGCAGGTGCCAATAAACACCTGATCTATCTTCACATCCTTGCAGTCGGGATGATCGATGGTGCGGACATTATCCACCGTATGGGGGAAAGAAACGGTGGGAACGAGCTTTCCCGCATCGATCTCATAGACCTTCTCGAACTCAGCATCATCATCGCCCCTAACCTCACGATAATCCCCCTCCCTTCCGTATTGGGCGAGGAACCTCTTGGTTTTCTCATCGGAGAAGATGAGACCGCATTTTGCTCCCGCCTCAACCGCCATATTGGAGAGGGTCATCCGCTCCTCGAGCTCCATATTCTCTATGGTATCACCGACGAATTCCATCGATTTATAGGTGGCACCATCGGCGCCGATCATCCCAATGATATGGAGGATTAAATCTTTAGAATAAACCCCATCAGGCAGTTTCCCGTTTATGATGAAACGGAATGTCTCAGGGACACGAAACCAGGTCCTACCAAGAGCAATACCCACAGCAACATCGGTAGACCCCATCCCAGTGCCTAAGGCACCGAGAGCACCCGCAGTGCAGGTGTGGGAATCAGCTCCAATCAGGATATCCCCCGGCTTTACATACCGTTCATTTATCACCTGATGACAGATCCCATCTCCTATCTCGGAGACGATAGCCCCCGTCTTCTTCGAGAAATCCCGAAGAAGCATATGGTCATTCGAAAGCTCCTTCCGAGGGCTGGGAGCAGCATGGTCGAGGAAGAGAACGGTGTAATCGGGGTTAGCCGCCTGTACCAAGTTCATCTTCTCCAGCTGACGCACTGCCAAAGGACCAGTTCCATCCTGAACCAAGCAAACATCAACCTTAGCGAGTACGATCTCCCCCGCTTTAACCTCTCTTCCCGCATGCTCCCCAATTATCTTCTCAGCCATTGTTTTGCCCATAGCCGACCTCCGCCTTTATAAACTCGATTAGTGCACCTCACCTAAAGTTAAGTTAAAAAAAATCCATCGCTTTTAAGCATTTAAAGATATCATTAAATAAAATTACCTGTCAACCCCTTTTCGGACGCCTTCACCAAGCTAAAATCCAAGAAATAATGCAGGTTTTGGTTGACGAGAGAGAGCTTATATGGTAAGGAAAAAATGGAGTCATAAATGAAGGCACGGAGAGCATTCTTTATACCCCTATTCATAAGTCTTATACTCTCTTCTTGTGCCACCAACAAACCAATGGTGGTAAACCTCCCCAATCAGAACATAGAAAGGACAACAAAGGAGAAACCCGACGAGGGAAAGGAGACCGGCTCAGAGCTGGAGAAGGTAATCGCCCAGGCAGAAAAACACCTCCTCGATGGAAAAGAAGCCCTTTCCCTCGGTGATATCGATAGGGGAAGAGAGGAATTCAACAAAGCGATCGAGATCATCCTCACCTCAGGATTTAATCTCGAAAAAGAGCAAGAACTTAAAGACACATTCAACGAGATTTCGGACGAGATATACTCCCTTGAGCTCTCACTCCTGAAAAAGGAAGCAGGTATAACAGAAGCCCCAACGGAGCCCTCAATAATAGACGAAATAGAGAAGATAGACCTCGCAAAAGAGGAGAAAAAGCTAAGCGGAGAGGGAGAGAAGTTCAATCTCTCTGGAATCACCTACGATATCCCGATGACCTTCAACCCCGCAGTTCAAGCTTTCATCAACATCTTCCAGAACGAGAGGAGAAAGGAGATAGAAGCTGCCCTTCGACGCTCTGGGCGTTACCTCGATATGATAAAGAGAATATTCAAGGAAGAAGGGCTCCCAGAGGACCTCGCCTATATGCCGATCGTGGAAAGCGCTTTTAAGGTGCATGCCTATTCCCGGGCTCGCGCCAAGGGCTTATGGCAATTTATTGCGGGAACAGCGCGGAAATATGGTTTAACTGTGAACTGGTGGGTAGATGAACGCTCCGATCCAGAGAAGGCAACCAGGGCAGCAGCAAGGCACCTAAAAGACCTCTACAACCTATTTGGCGATTGGTATTTGGCGATGGCTGCCTATAATGCTGGTGAGAATAAAATACTCCGCGCAATTAGGAGGCTAAAGACCAAGGACTTCTGGCGCCTTGCCCGAAGCCGATACATAAGAAGGGAAACGAGGAACTATGTGCCTGCTATCTTAGCAAGCATCATAATAGCGAAGAACCCAACTTGGTTCGGCTTCTCCACTGCTAAAGAAAAACCGGTACCATACGAGAAGGTCAAGATCGACAGTTGTACCGACCTCCGGGTGATCGCTCAGTGTGCCGGGGTCCCTCTATCCCAAATTGTCGAACTCAACCCCGAGCTCCGGCGCCTCACCACCCCAGCCAATGTAAGGGAATACTGGGTGAAAATACCAAAGGGAACGAAGACCCGCTTTTTGAATAAATTCGCTGCCATCCCCAAGGAAAAACGGCTCATCTGGCGGCGCCACCGGGTGCGTCGGGGAGAGACCCTATCCCTCATAGCAAAGAAATATCGTACCACGGTAACCGCCATCCGCAAAGCGAACAGACTGAGGAACGCCCATCTCATCAGAGAAGGGCAAACCCTCATCATCCCTATGGGACCGGGCAGCTTCCGCTACATCCCCACCCTTAATCTACCATCCACCAGATCGCGAAGAAACTACCGCATTGGGGAACGGATTGTCCATCGGGTACGCCGGGGAGATACCCTTTACAGCATTGCCAAAAGATATCGCACCGATGTCCGCTCGATTATGGTCTGGAATAACCTCTCTCCGGAAAAACCGATCCACCCTGGGGAGCGCCTGGTAATCTGGGCGGGCAAGGTATACCGAGGAAGAAATAACAAAACAGGAAGGATAACCTACAAGGTAAAAAAGGGCGATACCTTATACGACATCGCCAACTACTTCAATGTCCCTCTGGATAAGATCTGCGAGTGGAACGGTCTTTCCAAAAAGAGCAAGATATACCCCGGAGACGAACTCACCATCTATACCAACAATTGAGGGAGATGTCCAATGTTGGCTAAGGTGTTGAGCGCCTCCTGTTATGGTATCGACGCCTACCTCGTCCGGGTGGAGGTCGATGTTTCTCCTGGGCTTCCTGGCTTCTCCACGGTGGGGCTTCCCGATACCGCGGTTCGGGAGAGCAAAGAACGGATCAAAGCGGCGATAAAAAACTGTGGGTACTCCTTCCCCGTGAAGCAGATAACGGTCAACCTCGCTCCCGCCGACATAAGGAAGGAGGGCTCCGCCTTCGATCTCCCTATGGCGATAGGCATCCTTTCTGCTACCGGTCTTGTCGAGAAAAAGACGATCGAAGAGTTCATAATTCTGGGGGAGCTCTCGTTAGATGGGGCAGTCCGTCCCATCAGGGGAGCGCTCCCCATCGCCGATTGTGCCCGGAAGGAGAAGGTTAGGGGGATCATCCTCCCCAAGGAAAACGCCACCGAAGGAGCCGTGGTCTCCGATGTCGAGGTCTATCCGGTGGAAAGCCTCCCGGAGACGGTCCAATTCCTGAATGGAGAAATGGAGATTCAGCCCCATAAAATAAATCTCGCTGAACTCTTCAGGGAAAAAAGCGTCTATAGCGACGACTTCGCCGATGTCAGGGGGCAGATCCATGCAAAAAGGGCGCTCGAAGTAGCTGCTGCTGGTGGGCATAACATCCTGATGATAGGACCACCAGGAGCAGGAAAAACGATGCTCGCAAGAAGACTTCCCTCCATTCTTCCCCGGATGAGTTTCGAGGAGGCGATAGAGACCACCAAGATCCACTCGGTAGCCGGGCTCCTCTCCCTCGATGATGGCTTGATGGCGCGAAGGCCCTTCCGCTCGCCTCATCACACCATTTCGAACGCTGGCTTGGTTGGAGGGGGAACCTATCCTCTTCCTGGGGAGGTGAGCCTTGCCCACAACGGCGTTTTATTCCTGGACGAGCTCCCGAGTTCCCAAGGAATGTGCTCGAGACACTGAGACAGCCGATGGAGGATGGAGTGGTCACCATCTCTCGAGCCTCCCACACCGTGTCCTACCCTGCTCGCTTTATGTTGCTCGCTTCGATGAACCCCTGCCCCTGTGGTTATTTCGGCGATCCAAAGCATAACTGCACCTGTACCCCTCTCCAGATAAGAAGGTATATCTCGAAGATATCAGGACCACTTCTGGACAGGATAGATATTCACATCGATGTTCCTGCGGTCAGTTATCGGGAACTCGCAGGTAAGAATGCGGGCGAGAGCTCCGAGGAGATAAGAAAAAGGGTGGAGGAGGCACGAAGGATCCAGCTCAACCGCTTCAAGGGAATAGGGATATACGCCAATGCCCAGATGTCAGCCAAGCTCATCGAGCGCTTTTGCAAGATCGACGCCGATTCGAAAAAGCTCCTCGAGATGGCGGTGGAGAAGCTCGGTCTAAGCGCCCGCGCCCATTATCGGATTCTAAAGGTGGCGAGGACGATAGCCGATCTCGAAGGAGCAGAAGAGATAAAAAGCAGTCACATCGCTGAGGCAATCCAATACAGAAGCCTCGACCGCAAATTGTGGGAGCGGTGAAAACCTCACCGGGTAAAAACTCAAATCCCATCTCAATTAAAACTGTCCACCGTTCAATCCAACGGAAGGATTTCCTTCTCTGATAAATTAGGACTATAATGTAAAGTGGTGAAGGAATGATAAAAATAAAAAGTTCGTTCCTGGCAAGTATTTGCTTTCTCGCCATCATCGCGAGCCCTGCCCTGGCTAAGGTAAGCTATCACATAAGCCTTACCTTAAATCCAACTGCTGGAGAAATTAAGGCGGTAGAGACGATCACCTTCACCAACGATAGTAAAAAGGAGCTTTCGGAATTAACCCTCCGCGTAGGACCAGCTTACAAAGGAGGCATAAAACTAACAAGCATCACGGATATCAGGGGAACCCCTCTTTCCACCTCTCGGCTTTCGCTTACTCAAATATCAAAAATGAACGCCCGATTTATCAACATAACCCTCCCCTCCCCCCTCCCTCCCGGTGGCTCTTATTCAATTAAGATAACCTTCAAGATAACCGATCTTCCCCATAACGAATATATCCTCCTTCTCGACACCACCAAAGGAGGAAAACCCTGCTGGTATCCTC
The DNA here is from genome assembly GCA_021161905.1 of Acidobacteriota bacterium. Taxonomy (NCBI): domain Bacteria; kingdom Pseudomonadati; phylum Acidobacteriota; species Acidobacteriota bacterium. The sequence goes on from JAGGZT010000039.1 coordinate 71,606, forward strand.
GGCTCGTCTCCTGGAAAAACCCTTGGTTCCGAAACCGGGGAGACTACTTGATCGAGGTCACCCTTCCCCTCGGATATACCGTGATCTCCTCCGGGAAGGCAGAGCAAGAAGGTCCTTCTCCAAAGAAATTATCCTCCTCGAAAGGAGACATAAGGGGATTCACCTTGGTCATCGGGAAGGGGATGAAAAAGGTATCAACGGAAAGCGCTGGGGTGAGGTTAAACATCTATTTCCAGCAAGGAAAGAAGAGATTTGCCATCCGCGCTGGTACCATCGCCTCGGACATCATATCTTATTACCGAAACCGGCTCGGGTTCTTTCCAGGGGAGGAAATGGAGATAGTACTGATCCCTAAAACCGACTTAGAGGGAGAGGTGGCTCCCGGCATCATCATCCTGAACGATTCCTTCGAGAAACTCATTACCGATTACGGCTTCGATTTCGCTTTGAGCTTTCTCAGGTTCGAGCTCTCCTATCTCTTAGCCCGGGAGTATTTCGGGGAATGGCTGGCGGATCCGGGGAACTACATCCCCTGGCTCACCGAGGGTTTTTCCCTGTTTATGAGCGAAAGTTATACCCGCGCCGGAGGAACCTATCTTCCCACCTATAAAAACTATCGGGATTACTACATTACTGCGGCGGAACAAGGGGAGAACACCACCCTCTTAAGACCAATAGGGGAAATAAAGGGAAAGATGTCGAACTGGGAAGAGGTACTCGCCCGAGGGAAGGGATACGCCGTTATTAAGATGCTCGCCTATCTAATAGGGGAAAGAAAGCTTTGGGAACTGGGAAGGAAATTACTCGATCGATTCCCCCAGTCTCCCCCTGGTTATGACGAGTTGGTAGCTCTTTCCTCGGAGGTGGGAGGAAGGGATTTGTCGTTCTTCTTCAACCAATGGATAAAAGAAGAGAATACCCTGGACTACGCTATTAAAAGAGGAGAGCTCAGAAAAAGTGGGAACCAATGGCAAGGATCGATCGAAGTAGTACGCGAAGGGAGCGCTTCGATGCCTGTTAAGCTCACCGTTCTTCTTTCCGATGGGGAAAAGCTCGAGTTTAGTCTGAAGGAGGAGGAAAAAAGAGAAAGCATAACCTTTACCGCTAAAGCTCCACCTCGTCGAGCGGAGCTCGATCCAGAACAGATGCTTCCCGATATAGCGAGAAGAAACAACTATTTCTTCTTCCAAAGGCCAAAGAGATTGGGCGATATTCTCTTTCCCATCGACCGTGTTCTCGATATAGGAGCCCTCGATCTCAAAAGAGATTTCAAAAAGGAGGGCGCTTACCTTCGGGATGGGTTTTCCCTTCAGATAGCCAATAAAACCAATGAGCCGATAAATGTGGGTTTAGTCATTTTCTCGAGCTTCCCCGGACTGAGAACCAAGGGTAAGAGGACTCTATTTATATCCCTGCCCCCAAAAGGGAGAAGGATGATCAACGATTATTACCTCATCCCCAACGGCAAAGGAAGAGCCCGGATTGAAGCAAGGTTCTTTCTGGTGAGGGACCAAAAGGAACTTAGAGAAAAAATCCGTAAGGGAGAAAAGCCCGCTCTTTCCTTAAACAATGCAGTCGTCATAAAATAGTCTCCTTTCTCGCCAACGAAATGGATGCTACAATATAAGATCGAGGCAGATTAATGATGAAGAAATTCATTCCCATCATAGTGGTGGGTGCTCTTTTCTTCTCCTTCACCCCACCCTCGGGGTTGAAGGTGAAAATCGTCTCGCCTAAAGCGGGCTCATTTCCCTCTGGTCCCACCGAGATCATTGCTGAGGTGGAAAGGGCATCAGGGACCTCCATATCTCGGGTAGAGTTCTATGTAAACGACCGCCTCATTGGTACCGCTACCGCCCCGCCTTACCGTGTCTTGTGGCAGGCTCCAGCCGTCAGTACGAGAACCGTGATCGAGGTCATCGCCTTCGCCAGCGACGGGACCTTCGCCCGCGATCGAGTAATAGTTTCCGCGGTGACGGCGAGCTACCGAGTGAAGGTAAACCTCGTTTCGGTCTATGTCACTGTGCTCGATAAGGAGGGAAGTTATGTTTCTGGTCTAACTAAGGACGATTTCATCGTCTATGAAGATGGTGTTCCCCAAACGATAACAAACTTCTCTAAAGAAGAAACACCGCTTTCGCTTGCCTTCTTGATGGATATAAGCTCCAGTATGTATGGTGAGAGAATAAGGAGGGCGAGGGACTCTGCGGTAGAATTGGTCAAAAGACTGATAACCGGGGAGAACCGCGCCCTTATTATGGGATTCGACGACAAGGTATATCTCTACCAGAGCCTTACCGGGGACAGGAAGAAGCTTATCGATACCATCAATGAGATGACCCCGAACGGAGGAACTGCCCTTTATGACGCAGTAGCCTACTCTGTCCGCTTTCTCAAACATCTTTCTGGTAAGAAGGCGATCATCCTCCTTTCCGACGGGGATGATACAGACAGCCACTTCTCCTTCGAGGATGTACTCGATTATGTTAGGGAGTCAGATGTCCTCATCTACACCGTGGGTCTCCAGAAGTTGACCTTCTCTCAGACATTCATCAGGGAGACCGAGCTTACCGTAAAGCAATTGACCGAATTAGCGGAGGTAACCGGAGGAAGGGCTTACTTCCCAAACTACATAAATCGCCTTCCCGGGGTATACAGGAGGATCGGAAGAGAGCTTAGGAGTCAGTATGCCTTGGGCTACATCCCTAAAAGACAGGACTGGGATGGCAGTTGGCGACGAATAAAGGTGGTGGTCAAGAACCGTCCTGATCTGATCGTCCGCGCCCGGGAAGGATATTATGCTGCTCCATAGGGAGAGAGGAGATGAGCAAATTCAAACTCGGTTTGATCCAATTCGACATCGATTTGGGAAAGGTAAAGGAGAACATAGCTCGGGCGAAAGCGTTAATCTCCGAAGCCAAAAAGAGAGGCGCCGATATGGTGCTTCTTCCCGAGCTCTGGGCAATGGGTTACGATCTTCCAAATATTGAGGCTCACGCCTACCCTCTGGGGGAAGGGATATTTGCCGAAGTAGGGGAGATAGCGGCGAAAGAGGGATTGTTCATTGCAGGAAGTCTAATCGCTAAAGATGGGGATAGGCTTTACAATATAGCAACCCTCCATAACCCTCAGGGGAAGGTCATACTCACCTATAGCAAAACTCATCTTTTCCCCCTGATGAAGGAAGGGAAGTATTTTGCTCCAGGGGAATCGCTCCCCTTGGTGGAAACTCCCTTTGGAAAGATCGCCTTTGCTATCTGCTTCGATCTTCGCTTCCCAGAGTTATTCCGGAGCTACGCCCTTGCCGGCGCTGAGATCATCCTCCTTCCCGCCGAATGGCCCCGGGAGAGGATAGAACACTTCGAACTTCTCCTCCGGGCACGGGCGGTGGAGAATCAATACTTCGTCGCTGGGGTAAACAGAGTGGGGATCTCTGGCAAGTTCACCTTTCCCGGCTGTTCCCAGGTCGTCGCTCCAGATGGAAAAGTAATCGCTCGGCTCGGCGATGGCGAGGGGGTGGTTGTAGCTGAGATCGACCTCGAAGAAATAAGGAAAGTACGAGAAGCCCTTCCTACCCTTGAGAATAGGCGAAGGGAACTTTATCAACTTTGAGGGGTCAAGATATGAAACGGCGTTTGATCATCATCCTATCATCGATTTTTCTCCTCCTCCCCTTATCCTCCGTAGGTGCTCAGGTATCGGGCAAGGGAGGAAAAGAGGAGACATATGCCAAGATCCTTATAAAACAAAAACAGGTCATATACGGCAAGCAGAGGATTACCCTGAACTTCGATGATCCGGATTTGCTCTTTGTGGAATTCATCATCGATGGAAAGAGGGTAGCGGTGGATAATGAAAAACCTTACGAATGCCATTACGATTTTGGAGATAAGCCAACCACCCACGAGGTAGTGGTTATCGGTTACTACTCTAAACGGGCATTCGAAAAAAGGCTCGAGCGGGCGGTAGAAAGAGGGAAAAGGGAGGAGAAAGGTGAACAAGAGGAGGCAAAGAAAGTACTCTTCTCGGTAAAGATAACCTCACCTAAAGGAGGAAGCTACCTTGCTGGCAAGAAGAAAATAATCGCTGAGGTGAAGATACCACCCGGAGAGATCGTGAGCCGGGTTGAGTTCTATGTAAACAAGAAACTGATCGCCACCGATCGGGAACCACCTTATGAGACAACCTACGACTTCGGGAATAAGTTCAACCGTCAATTGATCGAGGTAATAGCCTATACCGAAAGTGGCAAAAAGGCATCGGATGCCATCGTTAGCCTCGATCTTGAGGGGTTCGTATTTAAAGCAAAGGTGGAGCTGGTCACCCTCGATGTAACGGTAACCGATAAGCGGGGGAGATATATCTCAGGGTTAGGAAAGGATGACTTCCTCGTTTACGAGGATGGGGTTTTGCAGAAAGTGACCCATTTCAGCCGGGAAAAACGCCCCCTGGTAGTTGGGATACTCATCGATGCGAGCGGTAGTATGAGAGGATCAAAGATAAACAGGGCAAAAGAGGCGGCTATCCGGTTCATAAAGAACCTTGCCGATGAAGATCAGGCATTTGTTATGAGTTTTGCTGATACACCCAAGCTCCTTGAACCTCTTACAGGGAACAGAGAGAGATTGATATCAGCCATAAGGAGCATAAGCGCAGCAGGGGCAACCGCTCTCAATCAAGCGGTTTACGATGCCCTGAAACTACTCGGCGAAAAGCACGGAAGAAAGGCGATAATCCTCCTTTCCGATGGCTACGACACAGTAGGCAAGATAGACGAGGAAAAGGTCCTCGAAGAGGCAAAGAGAACCAATGTGAAAATATACTCCGTCGGTATAATGGGGTATCAGCTGGCGCCGCCAATGCCCCTTTCTAAAAACCCCTATGTACGCAATCGGGGCTACGGTGAGGTGGTATTAAAGAGCCTTGCTGATTGGACCGGCGGGGAAGCTTTTTTCCCAAATTCCCTTGGCGAGCTGGTAAGGATCTATCAGGGTATTGCGGATGACCTCAAGACACAGTACTCACTCGGCTATGTCTCGACCAACCAGAAACGGGATGGAAAATTCCGCACCATCAAGGTGCTACTTAAGAAAAAATCGCTTAAGGCAAGAACAAGGAAGGGGTATTACGCCCCTTCAGAAGTTGACAGGAGGTAAACCACAAGTGTATAGTGAGTTCAGGTAAGGACAAGGAAAGGGTATTACACCATTTCCGAAAAACGGAGAGGAGGAAGATAGATGCGAAAAACTCTGCTGATATTAACGGTAATCGCCCTCGCTGTTCTTTTCTCCCTTGCGGCAGTAGCCAAGGATAAGGGATATCGTTTCTACCTTGGAGTCAACGCTGGCTACCTTATGCCCGATTTCTCTCATAGCTTTACCTCTTCCCTATTAGGAACAGAATTAAGCGGTCAATACAACATCTACACCAATCCAATTCTCGGAGTTGAAGGTGGGGTGAAACTCACCGATCACATTGGAGTATATGCGGGCTATGATAGATTTTTCGGAAAGCTCAATGCGAAGTTTGACTTTTCCATTGTATATCCCTCCTTCCAGCCGATATCATTTACCCTCACCAATGGGAAGACAACCTACAACATTGGAGAATTCGGTCTTGTATACAACTTCGGGGGTTGTTCTACTATCAATCCTTATCTCCGGGGAGGGATCGTTTACATAAAGGGCAACATCGATCTTGTTAGTTTTCTCCAGGTAGATATCGATGTTAACAGCCAAATTCTCGACTACCACTCCTCTTTCACGAAGACGACTTTCTCCACTACTGGCGCGATCATTGGAGGGGGGATAACTTATCGAGTAAGCAACCACCTCGGACTAAACTTGGGCGCCAACTATCTCTATGGGAAGACAACGCTACCTGAGCTGCTAACTACAACCAATATGGAGGTTAACCTCGGCGGAATTCATATAAACGGAGGTCTCCGTTTCTACTTTTAGGGTAAGGTCTAATGCAGATATTTTTCATCTATCCCTTCCCTCCACCAGAACTTCAGCCGACCTGCTTCGGGCAGGGGATAGGGTATGTCTCCGCTGTCCTAAAAAGGGAAGGACATAAAACCCGGGGGATAATAATCCACCGGCTGGAGAAAGAGAAAATAGAAGAAGAACTCTCCCGGTTCCGTCCGGATCTCATTGCCATCTCCACCACCTACGATCAATTTCCCCTGACGAAAGAGATATGCTCCTTCCTCGCCGAAATAGAAGCCCCGCCGGTGGTGATCGGTGGGATCCACGCCACTACCTGCCCCGAGGAATGTCTCGCTCTGGAAAATGTAATAGGCGTCTGTCGCGGTGAGGGGGAGGAGGCGATGGCGGAGTTCGTCTCCCACCTCGAGAAAAAGGAGGATTACCTGGGAACCAAGAACTTCTGGTTTCGCCACCAGGGGAAGACGATCAAAAACCCACTCAGGCCTCTAATCAAAGATTTAAACGCCCTTCCCTTCCCTGATCGGGAGCTCATCGATTTTCAGCGGTTGGTGGACACCCAAAGGGAAGCTCAATTTATGGCAGGAAGGGGATGCCCTTACTTCTGCACCTATTGTGTAAATCACTATCTGATAAAGGAATACAAAGGACTTGGTAGTTTTGTCCGCCTAAGGGATGTGGAAAACCTCATAGCTGAGATCGAGAAGGTGGTTGCCCGCTACCCGGGCATCGAACGGATAGGTTTCGACGACGACATATTCATTATGAACCGAAGCTGGCTCTCCCAATTTGCCGAAGAATACCCCAAAAGGGTGGGGCTCCCCTTCTGGTGCAATGCCCGGGTAAACCTGGTCGATAAGGAGATAGTAGCATTACTTAAAAAGGCAGGTTGCTTCCAGGTGAAGATGGGGGTAGAAAGCGGAAACAGTCGAATAAGAAACGATATCCTGAAAAGAAGGATAAAGGACGAGGAGATAATAAGGGCGTTCGAACTGGTGAGGGGAGCAGGAATAGAATGCTGGTCGTTCAATATGATCGGGCTCCCTTACGAGACAGAGGAGACGATACTGGACACCATTCGCCTGAACCGAAGGATAAAGCCGGATCGCATCTGTCTCTCAATGTTCCAGCCCTATCCTGAGACCGAAAGCTACTACCTGGCAAAAAGGGAGGGGTGGATCAGTGGGGAGAGGGTCTCCTCCTACTTCGAGGACAAGCCTACTCTCTCCCTTCCCACCATCGATGGCGAGACCATCACCGATTACTTCCACATCTTTAGGGAAATGGTGGAGAAGGGAGAGGAGGGCTATTTTCTAAGCTACGGCTGGCACTCCTGGGAGGAAGAAGGGGGAACTCGCTTCCGCTGGAGCAAGAAAGAGGCAGAGATATTGGTAAAATCAAGGAAAAAGCCCGAAGCGTTTTCCCTCACCATATCTGCCCATTTCCCTGATCTCGCCACCCGTCCCCTGACCGTGAGCTTCACCGTTGATGGGGAGGAGAAGGTTCGCCTAACCTTAAATAACGATGCCCCAAAGCGGGTAATAATCCCCCTTCCCGGGAAGACTGGCAGGTTCATCAGGATAAGGATGCACCTTTCTCACGCCATCGTCCCAGCAAGGGATTTGGGCATTCCTGACCCCCGGGAGATCGGGGTAAAAGCAAGGGATTTCGAGCTAACCCTTGCCAAAGGCTTTCTCAGTCGTCTACTTCCAGACTAAGGCAGAATAACCAGCCTGAGAAGAACCGATCTAAGTGAAGGGGCGAAAAGCGCCTTCAATAAGATGTCGGCAATGAGGCATATCCCGGCGATAAGGAGATACCATTTAACATCACGGAGCCGGAAGGGGTATTTCAGGATCCGGGAGAGAAGGGGCTCGGCAAGCACTACACCGAGGATGACATAGGCGACAATCCGAATAAGAGACCAGAAATGCCATCCTAAAAGGAAGGTGAGGGCAAAGCTTCTCGAGTGGAGAAGAAGGCTTCCCACATAGAACGCCATATAATCAACGAGCACCGCACCAAGGGCTATCGCAAGAAAGCTTGCACTCACTAAAGAAAGAAGCAAAAACACCCCAAGATGAATGAGATGCTCGGGGATAAAAAGTGAAGGTGTCCCTTCCTTTCCTATCCCCGTTTTAACCCAGTAAAACATCTCATCTCGGTAAGGAGGACCGTTTATTATCGAAACCGCGGTCTTCTCGGGTAGGAAATAGACGAGGAGGCTCATCACCGCTCCCAGGAGAAACGCCCAAAACAACATCAGATAAACCGCTTCCCTCCTTCTTCCTCTGTAAAGAAGCGAGATCATTAGGAAGTAGGGCGGGAGTGAGATGAGAAAGGGGAGAGAGAATCGAAGCCTTAGCAAAACTCCAATTAAGGGCAAGAAAACGGTCACCAGCAAGATAATAAGGGCGAGGAAGAGAAAGGAACACCTTCCCATCCTCTCAAGCAATCCCTTCATAATCATAGGATCAGATGGAGGGGAAGCTTCCCTCAAACCTGGTCAACTTGATGAACTCGCGAAAACGCTCCTTTATCTCGGCGGGCTTGAGCTTGAGAAGACGGTTTAAGCTGAAATCCTCCACAGTGAAAGAGGCAATCACGCTCCCCATCACCACTGCCTGTCTCAGATTATCCTCGGAGAGCTCTCCCGACTTGGCAAGACACCCAAGAAACCCGCCAGCGAAGGAATCACCCGCGCCCGTCGGATCGACCGGTCGCTCCAAAGGGTAAGCAGGAGCGAAGAAGATTCCCTCCTGAGAGAACATCATCGCCCCATACTCCCCTCTTTTCACCACGATCCGCGAAGGACCAAGGGAAAGAAGCTTTTTCGCCGCCTTTACCAAATTGGGCTCGTCAGCCAACTGTCTCACCTCGGCATCGTTTATCAATAGGATATCCACTTTAGATATTACCTTCTCAAGTTCGTTTGGCTTCCCCTCTATCCAGAAGTTCATCGTATCAAGGGCGGTGAGCCTCGGTGATGTGATCTGGGAGAGCACCTTATCCTGAAGTTCAGGATCGATATTGGCAAGGAAGAGAAAAGGAGCTTTCCTCAATCTATCTGGGATTTCCGGTTCGAACTCAGCAAAAACATTGAGCTCAGTGGAGATGGTGTGTGCCTTATTGAGATCGTAATCGTATCTTCCCACCCAGCGGAAGGTCTTTCCCGGCTTCCGCGCAAGACCACTCGTATCCACACCTCGACTTTCAAGAAGAACTATATGCTCTTTGGGAAAATCATCCCCCACTACCCCCACCAACCCCACCGGGACGAAGAAGCTCGCTGCCACCGAAAAATAAACTGCGGAACCACCAAGAGCCTCTTTGACTTTCCCAAACGGCGTTTCTACCGAATCGAGAGCAATTGATCCCACTACCACGATGTCCATTAGACCCACTCCTCATAGATACTTCCCAATTATAAGGGAAAGCCTCTTCTTAACCTCATCCGGAATAGCCTTTCTATCGGTGATAATGGCATCCTTAAGGGCGGTGGCACAACCACACTTCCTTTCTTCCGGGATCATCGCCACTGCCTTTTTAATTATCCGCTTTGCGGTCTCGGCGTTCTTCGTAAGGTTGGCTACGATCATCTCCACCGTCACCGATTCTTCCGCCTCGTGCCAGACATCGTAATCGGTAACCAAAGCGAGGGTAGCGTAACAAAGTTCTGCCTCCCGGGCTAACTTCGCCTCGGTGAGGTTGGTCATCCCGATCACATCAACACCGAAACTACGATAGATACGGGACTCCGCCTTGGTGGAGAACTGAGGTCCTTCTATACAGACATAAGTCCCGCCCTTGTGCATCGTAGCCCCCACTTCCATCCCTGCCCGATAAAGGATCTCACTCAAGGTAGGACAAAGGGGATCAGCAAATGAGATATGGGCGACGATCCCCTCCCCAAAGAATGTGGAAATCCGGTTCTTCGTCCGATCGAAAAACTGATCCGGGATCACTATATCGGTCGGTTTTATCTCCTCCTTCATACTCCCCACCGCACTCGCCGAGATGATCCATTCTGCCCCGAGTTTCTTGAAACCGTAGATATTCGCCCGGTAGTTTATCTCAGAGGGAAGGAAACGATGTCCTCTTCCATGTCTTGCCAGAAAGGCTACCTTCCTTCCTTCAAGCTCTCCCACGATATATCTATCCGAAGGAGCGCCGAAGGGAGTATCTATCTCGACCTCCTTTACCCCGGAAAGACCCTCCATATTATAAAGTCCACTTCCTCCGATAATCCCAATCTCTATTTCAGCCATAAGAATCCTCCTTCCTAAAACGAGTGGCCTTGGATATGAAAATTGACCTTACTCGAAAATGAAGCCGAAACCGGCGTTTACCACAAATTGGCTTTTAATAAGATCGGAAAATATCCGTTGATAATTCCCCTCGAACTTAACGGAGAGGAACTCGGTAATAAGATACTCCATACCTACTGCCCCATTCACTCCGAAAGATGTGTTGCGGTAAAAGAGAGGGAGGGGGAGACCACTTTGTCCAGTCTGAGGATCCCTGCCAAAAATATCCTGAGTATAAGTATATTGGTAAGCACCCACCCCCAAGTTGATATAGGGCGCCAGCTTACCCGCCGGGAATCTCAAAAGGAGACCTATGGTTCCGTATTGAAGTTCGAGCCTAGGCCGTCTGATATCAAGGGGAGAAAACTGCTCCATATATCCCTTCAGCTCCTGTCCCCCTATCATAATCTCGTGAGGTCCCCGGAAATTGGTGAAGCCACCGCCAAAAGACATCCCAACATTTCTTGAGAAAAGATACTCAAAGCTTAAAAAAACAGAAGTGGTGTCCTCGCATCCCGTGCGTCCCGGATGAAGATAACCCGCCACTCCATTGAACCGATACCTTCCACTTATCTTCTCCTCCGCCCCCAGTAGAAAGAGGGAGAAAAAGATAAACGGTATCAAAAAAATAGCCACCCTTCGGCACATTTCCTCCTCCCTTGGCATCCAAACTTGATTATGCCTTGAGACGGCCCCTAAGTCAAGAAGAGCGATCCCCTTCGCTAAGGGAACCGCTCTTTTTTAAATTCTCTCCCTCCCTCTTAAAAACGGCAGAAAGCTCCTCTCACATATTTGGTCAACTACTCTTTAATAATCACCACAGACTTTATTATTACCGGCTTCTTGGGGACATCGGAAAAGGGACCTTTCCTACCGGTGGGAACCTTTGCAATCCTATCTACCACATCCATCCCCTTGATCACCTTTCCAAAGACGGCGTACCCGTACTTGTCGGGTGTTTTCCCTCTATGATCCAGAAACTTATTGTCCTTCAGGTTGATGAAGAACTGAGAGGTGGCAGAATCGATCACCTGGGTCCTTGCCATAGCTATGGTGCCCCGGAGATTGCTCAATCCATTTGTCGCCTCGTTCTTGATCGCGGGTCTCGTTTTCCTGGGCAGCATATCTGGGGTGTACCCCCCTCCCTGAATGACGAACCCCGGGATCACCCGGTGGAAGATGAGCCCGTTATAGAACCCGGACTTGACATATTTCAGGAAGTTGTCCACGGTGATCGGCGCTTTATCCCGGAAGAGCTTAATCGTGATATTTCCCATATTGGTCTTCATCACCACTACTGGATTGCCCTTGCCTTTAAGAGGATAAGCCGACAAAGGGGAACAAAAGAGAGATAAAAGGAAAACCAACGAAACAAAAAGGAAAAACCATCTCCTCATCTTAGTACTCCTTGGCTAAAGTACCGGCAGGTAGCGGGATATTTCATATTCGCTCACCTGCTTGTCATATTCCCTTCCTACATTCTTCTTGTATTCCGTTATTTCCACCTCCTTATTGGCGATAAACTTATTGAAGATATGGTCTCCTAATGTCTCCTTGAGGAGTTCGCTCCTCTTCATCTCCCTCACCGCCTCCTCGAGGTTAGCAGGAAGAGTTCTTATCTTGAGGCGCCGTTGCCTCGCTTGCGACATATCGTAAATATCCTCCTCCACGGGATCTGGCAATGGATATTTCTTCTTTATCCCATCGAGACCGGCGGTGAGCATCACCGCAAAAGCCAAGTAGAAATTCACCCCCGGATCCGGGGAGCGAAGCTCGATCCGGGTCGCCTGCTCTTTGCCCGGTTGATACTCGGGAACCCTGATATAAGCGGAACGATTCCTCTGCCCCCAAGCTATATAGACCGGTGCTTCATACCCCACAATAAGCCGTTTGTAAGAGTTTACCCACTGGTTCAAAACGGCGGTTATCTCCCGAGCATGGTGGATCAAGCCCGCCATATACCCCTTAGCTACATCGGAGAGATGATAGGGATCATCAGGGGAGAAAAATAGGTTCTTTCCCTCTCGCCACAATGACTGGTGGACATGCATCCCCGAGCCGTTCTCCCCATTTATCGGCTTGGGCATAAAGGTGGCATAAACCCCATGCATCCGAGCTACCTTCTTCGCCATATAGCGGAAGATCAACCCCACATCCGCCATCTCAAGGGCGTTCAAATAGCGGAGGTCGATCTCGTGCTGTCCATGGGCTACCTCATGGTGGTCGTATTCGGAGAAGATCCCCATCTTTCTAAGAAGAAGCTGGATCTCCTTCCTTACCTCACCATGACGCCCTCCATAAAAATACCCTCCACGATCAAGCGGAGTAGGCTCGTGTTCGTTGGGGAAAATAAAGAACTCAAGCTCCGGTCCTACCATAAAGTTATCGACGCCCAACTCCTCACATGCCCGGGAAAGGGCTCGCTTCAACACATAACGACTATCGCCTTGGTAGGGCTTTTTGTCTGGGGTCAATATGTCGCCAAATATCACCGCCTCCCGCCAGCGAACGCCATGATTGAACCCCTGATACTCCCAAGGAAGGATACGGAAGGTGGTAGGATCCGGCTTTATTATGAGATCGCTCTCCTCGATTCGGACGAACCCCTCTACCGACGAACCATCAAACCCCTTCCCCTCGGAGAACGTTTTTTCCATCTCATAGTTGGGGATTGAAAAATCCATTGGCCGTCCAAGGATATCGGTGAAGACCAACCGGATGAACTCAACACGACTCTCCGGGTCCATAACCGTCTTTAGGACCTCCTCCTCATCCCGATATCCGTAGGCCTTAACCTCCATAAGGAAAACCCTCCTTGAATTTTACTTCTTAAATAACTCATTGAAATCGAACTTAACGAAACGGCAGAAAGCTGCCTCCCTCACTCCATTCTTCAGATCCTCATTGGCAAGCTCAAATTGGAGTCGACCGGGATAAAAAATGATGGTGTGTTCTGTGGTCACATTCCCCCCGGCTCCCACCATTTCCACTATCTCTCTTCTCCCTACTGGCAAACCTTGGGCAATGAGACCTCTGATCCTCTCCCTATACTTGGTATATCGAGGACAGTTATAAACAGGGGAGAGAGGGGAAAGTTTGTACTTGAGGAAGGTATTGGTGCAAGCGAGAGAAAACTTATCATAAGGGGGAACATCGCCGGGCATTCGGACGACCTCCCCCTCCCTATCCGCCTCGACAATACAGGCGGGGACCCTTTTCCCATCATAAGGGAAAACGAGATGGAGAATTGCGCCACAAGCGACCACGCCACCGTGTTTACTTCTCAGAGTATCAAAGATTCTTTCCACCTTTTCAGGACCATCTTTTGCTCCTAACTCTTCCAAAAGGATACGACAGGTAATACTCCAGGGAATAAATCCACTAAGTTCTTTATCAGTAAGGCTATTCCCTGCATGATCAAATAACCCAACCCCCTCTTCGTTCATTCCAGAGTAAGTGCCGATAAAACCGGGCCACATAATTGAGATGAACCGGTTTTTCCCTGCCGGTTCATAGGCGGTGATCAAAAGATGATGGATGGTCGTGCGCCGAAGGTCCTTCTCCCCATCCATATCCCGCCCAATAATAAGTTCTCCTTTAAGCTCGCTCCCCTCAGTGCGCTTACCCCAGGCTGAGACTGATGAGCAGCGATAGCGAGTCGCCAGATAACCCAGATCCCACCATTCCCCATAGGCGTTTAATGCCTCCAGATCAAAGAGGTTCACCTCACGCTTAAGGGAAGGGAGATAAAGATCAACCCCGCTATCCCTCATCCCTAAAAGCATCGCTCTAAGCTCCCGAAGAGCCCGCTTGGGAAACACAAGCCGCCGTTTTACATAGGGGATAATCACTCTCTCATAATGGGTAGCTGAACCATCGAAAAACTCAATCGAAACGAACTCTACCATATCCCGGATCTGGGAGGCGAGGAGAAAACCTTGGGCATAACCGAGCTCTTCAGGAGTACCCCATATGTGGAGCACATTAAATCCTTTTATTTTCCTCAGAAGTCCATTTTTGCATCTCTTTTCCTTTGTCCTTATCAGAACTGGAGCGGTAAGGGCGAAATCAATACCCCTCTTCGCCGTCCCTTTGCCGATCCTCACTGGAGTGATATACCCACCATCGGAAGAGAACCACCCGGTAGGCTCTGCGAGATCAAAGTCAACCCTCCCGTTTCGATTTATATCGGCAAACCCCCACACAGCATAATTCCCAGAAGGAAGATCATCCAGACGATATCTACCGCCCTTCCCCACTTTAACCATCTTGTAGGGAGAAAAAGGGGGCTCAGCGAAGATATCGGGGATTGGTCTCCTCCTCGGTGCGGGATATGCCCGGACATAAATAGGGGCAGAAACGGGCTTTCGTAAACTCACCTTACCAGATATCGCCCCCCTCCCTTCCAAGGGCTCCCCATAAAGATAGAAGAGAACCCCTAATGAGAGAAGAGAAAACACAAAAAGCGTCACCCTCCCCTTCATTCCTCCCCCTCCCTGTTCATCCTTAAGAATACTGGAGCATAATATAACCGACAAAACCGTTTAAAAAGATAACATACCTTTTTCCCCCCTTCAAGGGAAAAGGTGGGCAAAAACTGGAAATAAAAAAAGGGGGGAATTACCCCCCTAATGGCAAACTGCTTATATAACTCTACTTTCCCTTCACCGTTCCATAGTAAATGGAGTTAAACAGGAGCTTAAAGGTGGCGTGTGGTTGACACCTCTCCTTGACCCCAAAGCCAAGAAGGATAACCCTTCCCTTGCCAAGGGGGACATCCACCACTCCTGCCTTGTTCCGGAGATAGCTTTCCCCGTGGATAAAACCGCTGAGAAGGAGTTTTCCTCCAGGATACTTGGCTACCACCTTGGGCGCCCTCTCCTTGGCAAACACGGGGACGAGAGCAAAAGCAGGATCATGCACAAACATCGCTGCTGTCTCTCTGGGCATTCCATAGGCTATGGGGTGGTTCTGATCATAGACCACCCTGAGGAGAGAGCCACCGCAATAGAACTTGCCTCGGGGAAGACCACCTATTACATCCCGTACCGGGATCCCGAACATCTTGATGGGAAGGAGAGAGGAAGATTGAAGGGTAATAAGGGTTCCACCACTCTTTACAAACTTCTTCAAATTCGCCACTCCTTCCTCTCCGATACCGCCAACATAGGCTGGAGGCATCGTACCCTTGGGGTATCCTTCCACTATCTCCCGAGCGCCACGCCAGGTAGCGGGAAGGATTATCACATCAAACCTCTCCTTCAGATGATCCGCCTTTACTTCAGCATTGTGGATAGTGGTGTAGGGGAACTCAAACTGCTCAAGCAACCACCGGGTCCACCCTTCATCTATATTGCCCGTCCAGGGCTGATAAAGGGCGAGGCGCAGTTTTCTGAGCCTCATCATTGGAACCTTCGGCTTCGATTTTACCCCCACTATCTCAAGCCCAAGGCCAGAAGAGAGCTTCCTCATCCGACCTCGAGATATCTTGGCAGAGGGGATAATGATAGCCCCAGCATCAAACCGTCTTCCTCCAATGGAGAAACTCTTCTTCGCCCAATATACCGTTCCTCCTGCCTTGAACACCCGGTTAATTAGGATAAAGGCATTGTTGCTCCGATGGCTCACGATGTAACCATACCCTGGAGATCCCTCTATCTTGCTTTTTAGAGGTGGGATCTTTTCCACCAGTTCGAGCTCAGCCTTTATCGGGGTATTGGCGGGAATCACCTTTACCCCCATCTGAAGAGGCAGGGTCCACCCAGTAACATCATAGGAGGGAAGGGGAGCACCAGGGAAACTCTGAGGTCTCACTATTGCCTGCCATAAAGTGGGATACTTTCGGAGGTCGGGATACTTCTGTTTCTCGAACACGGTCTTCACAAATAGCGCAAAAGGCTGGTTCATCAGAATGACATAGGTGCCAGCGGGATAAGTCACTCCATCACAGGTGAAACTCTTCTTCGCCCGCCAGATCTTTATCGCATGGACCTCAGAAAGCCGTTTGAGAAGAAGATTCATCGGTCCCTTGTCCCACTGCTTCTCAGGGATGATGTAGGCATAGGGCGCTTCTTTAGTAAACCGCTCTATTACACTCTTCCCCATCTTATAACGGTTTAGCAGGAACTCATCCTTGAACCGGGCAGCAGCATCGAGAACGGCGAGGGAAGCGGTCTCGCAATAATCAACTGCATCCCGAAGTCGCCACCAACCACCCTTCCAAGGAGTGGGGTAGAATACGGAGATAGTGAAATCTCGGTAATTCGCGGGGAAATCTCTCACGGTGTAGAAGTGAGGGGTGGCATAGCGGTAGAGGGCGGTCTCGGTGAGAATGGAGACGACATTATGAGTATCCACCCCTTGAGTCTCGTATCCAGGATACCAGGTATCGAAATGGATCCGAGATATGGCGCCTTCCTTTCCCTCTTTATCAAAGGTCTCCCCCATCACCGCGCCGATCAGGGTCCTCTCCCTTATCACCAAGGGATGGATGTTGGGATTGGTCGGCTCCGCATCTGGGGGAATCCATATCCTCGCGGGAAACGGAGCGGTCTGGTGGTGATTGTAGAGAACCTGAGGGAACCATTTACGGTGAACCAGCTTGAGGATATTCTGCGTCTCCGTCATATTAGCCATAAAGTAGTCCCGGTTGTTGTCATGCCCCACATATACATGGTAAAGCCAGGGAAGAGGACTTACTTCATATGGGGTGCCCAGATTTCTCTTGTACCAATCAGCCACGATATCCATCCCATCGGGATTAGCGAATACCAATATGGTGATGACATTGTTCAATATCCGGGTGGTCCGCTCGTCGGTTCCGGTAACCAAGTCATAGGCGAGCTTTATCAGTTGCTGTGCCGGAGCACACTCGGTGGCATGGAGACCACCGTCGATATAGACAACCGCCTTTCCCTCTTTGGCAAGCCTCTTCGCCTCATCATCAGATACCTCAACCCGGGCGAGCTTGGCTGCTATCTCCCGATACTTCTCCAAATTAGCCATATTTTCCGGTGAGGTTATAACCGCATAGTACATCGTCTTCCCCAGAGATGTCTTCCCCATAGTAAACAACTTGAACTTGTCCGAAGCCTTATCCAAGGCCTTGAAATACTCGATCGCCTGTTCATAGGTAGCCAAGTGGTAGTCAGCACCTACCTCAAAACCCAATATCTCCTTAGGGGTGGGAACCCGCTCCTGGGAAAAAACGGGGAGAGCAAGGAAAGCGATAAATGGAAGTAATAGTAACAGCCTTCTCAAATGCTTAGAAAACATCATTCCCCCTCCTCAGATTTTGAGTTAATTTAAGGACTGCTGATTCCTTCCGCTATCACCCCTTTCAGCAAATTATTTGTTAATACTATTACTCTATAACTTTAGCCCCCTTCGCTCCTAGCTGTCAATTAGGAAAATAGGCTTCACCATTGGAAGAAAGCTTATCCATATCATTTCTATAATACCCCAAAAAGAAACCGACAGAATGAAAGGAATCTTACAAATTTGAATGATATAATCTAAAAGAAAGGAGGCGGAAATGGAGAGATACGATCTCGTCATCATCGGAGCAGGACCAGGTGGCTATGTAGCCGCCATAAGAGGGGCTCAATTGGGGGCGAAGGTTCTCCTCATCGAGAGAGATAAAGTAGGCGGCGTCTGTCTGAACCAAGGCTGTATTCCCACCAAAACACTTATATCGAGCGCCAACGCCTTTCGGACGATTAGCGAGGCAAAGAGATTAGGCATTATCGCTAAAGAAGGGGCAAAACCAGACTTCAAAGCGATGGTCGCCCGGAAGGAGAATGTCGTCTCCACCTTGGTAAAGGGGGTTAAGGCTCTCCTTAAGGCAAATGAGGTAACCCTCATCGAGGGCAAAGGTAGCCTCCTCCCTGAAGGAAAGGTGAGGATAATCCTAAATGATGGGGGAGAGGAGGAGATAGTAGAGGCGAAGAGGACGGTTATCGCCACCGGCTCAAAGCCGGCTGACCTTCCCGGAATACCTCTCGATGGAGAGAGGATCATCTCCGGCGAGGACGCCCTCTCTCTTACCAAGCTTCCCGGAAAGATCCTAATAATCGGCGCCGGGGCGATAGGTTCCGAATTTGGAATGATGTTTTCCGCCCTCGGGGTGGAGGTAGTGATGGTGGAGATAATGGAGCGTCCGGTACCGATGGAGGACGCTGAGATCTCAAGCATCCTCGAACGGGAATTCAAGAAGAAAAAGATCAAGCTCCACACAGGAAGAAAGGTAGTGACAACGAGAAAGGGAGAAACTGGGGTGGAGGCAGAGCTCGATTCCGGAGAGAAGATAGAAGCGGAGCTCATCCTCGTCTCGGTAGGGAGGAAGCTGAATACCGAGGGTATCGGACTCGAGGATGTTGGGATCGTCTTGGGGAAGAAGGGAGAGATAAAGGTGGATGCAAAGCTCGAGACCAATATCCCTGGCATCTATGCCATAGGGGATGTAATCGGCGGACATATGCTCGCTCATGTCGCCTCCCATGAGGGGTTGGTGGCAGTGGAAAACGCCTTAGGTGGAAGTAAAGAGATGGACTACACCGCTGTTCCCGCAGGGATATTCACCGAGCCGGAGATCGCCTCGGTAGGGCTTACCGAGGATGAAGCAAGGGAAAAAGGGATCAATATAAAGGTAGGACGTTTCCCCCTCCGCGTTTTGGGCAGAGCTCAGGCATCGGGGGAATTATCCGGTCTCATCAAATTGATCGCCGAAGAGGGATCGGGAAAGCTTATCGGTGCCCATATCATCGGCGCCCGGGCAACCGAACTTATCCATGAACTCACTTTGGCGATAAGGCTTGGGGTGTCTGCCCAGGAGGTCGAGGAGACGATCCATACCCATCCCACCTTTTCCGAAGGGATAATGGAGGCAGCGATGGATCTCTTTGGGCGTTCTATCCACCTTCCCCCGAGCCGGGGTTAATTAAGGGATTCGATATACCGTTTTATCCCGAGATAAAGGGCATAAGCCAGACGCTGGCGATAAGCGGGATTGCGGAGCCTTCTTTCCTCTTTCGGGTGGGAGATGAAACCAAGTTCGGTGAGAATGGAGGGCATATTGGCTCCTATGAGCACATAGAAAGGAGCCTGTTTCACCCCGAGGTTGTTTACCCGATAGTACCTCCTGAGGTAGGAGATCATAGTCTGCTGTACCTTCTTCGCCAGGTCCTTTGATTCATCTATCTTGGTATTCAAGGTGATCTTCTTCACCAGATCTTGCAGGCGAGCCATATTCTTTTCCGAAATGGCGTTCTCTCTGGCGGCGGTAGCCTCGGCATGAGGATCGATGGCGAAGTTGAGAAAGTAGGTCTCAATACCCGAGGTATGTTTGTTCCGATTGGCGTTGGTGTGGATGGAGAGGAAAAGATCAGCCCCTTTGGAGTTGGCTATCGCCGTCCGCTCCTCTAAGGGGAGGTAACGGTCATCCTTCCGGGTGAGGATCACTTTACAGCCAAGATTTTTTCTGATGAGTGAGGCGAGTCTCTTCGCTACATCAAGGGTGACGAACTTTTCGGTAAGCCCACTTCTGCCTATCGCTCCCGGATCCCTTCCTCCATGCCCCGGGTCGATGACAATGCATCTTACCCTAAGACCAAGCTGACGCGCTAAGGAGTAATGACCTTTCCTCGTCGTCTTAGCCGGCTTTCCAATAAACCTCGCTCCTTTCTCCCCCTTGACATCGATGACGATCCGGTTCGGGTTGTAAAGGTTGAACACGGTATAATCCTTCACCCGCCCCAGATCGAGCACCACCCGGACCACATTAGACCTATACTGGGCTACCCGCACCCGATTGAGAAACTCCCCCTTTATTGGAAAGACCTTACCCGCCAGCTTGGGAGTCAGCTTGGCGTTTTTAAGATCAAAGTAGATCCGATCCGGGTTCTTCAGCTGATGGTACTCGTACTTCACCTCATCGGCAATATCGATTACCACCCGGGTATAATCATCGCCCGTCCAGTGGCGGATATTCTTCACCCAAACAAGTCCGGTGGAACTCCTCTTTCTCTTCGCAAGCACCCTTTTGAGGTAGGATATCCGGATCCTCGCATACCTCGCTTTCTCCCCACTGGGGAACTCATCCACCACTCTCTGGTAATAACGAAGCGCCTGTTCTGGATCCTTCAGTTCAGAAAAGTATATCTGGGCTATGGTGAAAAGAGCGCTTTCCAAGTAAGGGCTTTTAGGATATCTCTTTACCAAAAAGCGATAACTGATAAGCGCCTCGTTGAGATAGGAGGAGTCTTTGAACTTTTCATACATCCCCTGATAAAGGGTGGCGATCTTGAATACCGCATCATCAGCTACTTTGTGATCGGAGTAAAGAACAGCAACCTCGCGATAAGAATTCACTACCTTGAGCCACTCCCCCCTTTTGCTTAACCTGGTGGGAGAACGCATTAACCGTTGATAGCGACTCTCAGCCAAGCGGTATAACTCTCTTGCCTTATCGGAGGGGAAAAGGGAGAGGGAGAAAAAGAAAAGGAGGAGAAAGACCACCCCCCAGCATAAGCCCCCGTGAAGCCTTTTCTCCCGGCTCATAGCCCCCATCGGGAAGGATTGAACATTATCATCGCTTAGCTCTTCTTCCCACCGGCTTGAGGTTGGTAAAACAGATCCTCCCTTTATCATCTAAATAGCGGTATACCCGCCCTTCACTTCTTGAAGAAGAAACCCTTCTCCCTTTCCTACCGAGATCAACCTCGGGTATGGAGGAGGTACCCAAGTACCGAGAATACACCTTCTTCACATATCTCCTCGTCTCTCGATAAGGGGGTATCCCCTTATACCGGTTGACCGCATTGACCCCGGCATTATAGGCAGCAAGGGCAAGGGTGAGATTATCGTGGTAATAATCCAAAAGATAACGAAGGTGCTTCACCCCTGCTTCAATGTTCTCGTAGGGGTTGAATACATCGGAGGCACCATGCCTCCTCGCCGTCTCCGGAAGGAGTTGCATCAATCCCTTCGCTCCCTTCCTCGAGACAGCATAGGGATGATAATCCGATTCCACCTCGATGATGGAATAGATAAGTTTGGAATCAACCCCATATTTTCGGGAGATCTGCTCGATAAAACCACCATACTCCCTCAAAAACGCCCGCTTTCGAGCAGAGGTGGAAAGATCAAAGCCAGAAAAATAGCGGTAGGAGAAATACCGCTTCGCCTTGGGATGGGGGATGTTGGTGAAGACGAGTTTTCCTGACCGATCTCGGTAATAGTATATCTGTGAAAACAAAGGAAGAGCGATAAGGAGAAGGACAAATACCGTAATAAGGCTCCTTATCCTCACTTCCTCCCTCCTGAGCTTTCTTTCAGCTTCTCCTCTATTATCCGATAGCTCTCCTCAAGCGCTTTGGAGATGAGCTCCGGTTTCTTCCCCCCTGCCTGGGCGAGGTCGGCTTTACCTCCTCCCCTGCCATCGACGATCTTAGCAAGTTCCCTTACTATCTCTCCGGCGTGAAGCCTACCTAAGAGATCCGGGGTCACCGCCACCAGCAATATCGCTTTCCCATTCCGCCCGCTTCCCAGCACCACTACCCCGGACTTTATCCTCTTCCTCAGGGTGTCGGAGTAATTCCTCATCGCCGAATCCTCAAGCTCAGGGACAAACTGCGCCACCACCTTGATCCCAGCCACCTCCCGGGGAGCCACCTCGGTGCTTTTCCCTACCGCCATAAGCTTCAGCCGTTCTATCTCCTTCTGATATTTCTTGTTCGTCTCTATGAGCTTTTCTATCTGCCTGACCAACTCACGAGGCTCTCCCTTGACCAAAGCGGATATCTCCTTCACCAGTTCTCGGAAAGAAGCGCTTCTCCTCACCGCCTCCTCCCCGGTCACCGCCTCGATACGGCGTACACCAGAGGCAACGCTCTCCTCGCTTACGATCATAAAGAAACCTATCTCCCCGGTCCTCTTAAGATGGGTCCCCCCACATAGCTCGGCGCTCACCCCCGGCACCCGAACCAACCTCACCAGCTCTCCATACTTCTCCTCGAAAAGGGCGATCGCCCCCTTCCTCACTGCCTCGTCATAGGGCAGGATCTCCACCTCAAGAGGGATGTCCTCTCGGATGAACCGGTTGACCAAGCCCTCGATGTTCAAAAGCTCAGCAGAAGATATAGGAGCGAAATGGGTAAAGTCGAACCGCAACCGATCCGGAGCCACCAAGGAACCCGCCTGTTTCACATGGGAACCAAGCCTCATCCTGAGGGCAGCGTGAAGGAGGTGGGTCGCCGTGTGATTCTGGGCGATCCTTCTTCTTCTTTCCTCATCGACCACCGCTTCTACAACCGAGCCAACCCTGAGCTTTCCAGAACTCACCTTAACCAAATGGGAGATAAGCCCATCAACGGGATAAACAGCATCCACCACTTCGGAAACACCATCCTGAGACCAAAGCTTTCCTCTATCTCCCACCTGACCTCCGGACTCTCCATAGAACGGTGTCTCATCAAGGAAGATCTCCCCCTCCTCCCCTGAAGAAAGCGAAGGAACTTCCTTTCTCTTCTTAATGATGGCGATTATCCTCGCTCCTTCACATCTCGTTCGCTCATATCCGAGGAACTTGCTCTCCCCAAACTTCTTCTTCAACGAGAGATATACCTCCTTCCCCTTCATCTCCCGCTCACCCTGCCAGGAAGCGCGCGCTCTTTCCCGTTGCTTTTTCATCTCGCCTTCGAACCCAGCCTCATCTACGGAAAGCCCCTTCTCCGCTGCCATCTCCTTTATGAAATCGAGAGGAAGTCCATAGGTATCGTAGAGACGGAAGGAGAGCTCCCCAGGCAAAACCTTCTCTCCCCGGGAGATTAGCTCGGAGGCGATCTCCTCGAATTTCCTGATGCCATAACTAAGGGTGGAGCCAAATCGCTTCTCCTCGGCGAGGGTCACCCGGGAGATGAATTCCTCCCCCTGGGCGAGCTCGGGGTAGGCGTTCCTCATCAGACTGACCACCTCTCCTATCAGCCGATAGAGAAACGGTTTTTCTATCCCAAGGAACCTACCATGACGGATGGCACGGCGGATTATCCTCCTCAAGACATAACCTCGCCCTTCATTCGAGGGAAGAACCCCATCGGAGACAAGGAAGGTAATTGACCGAAGATGATCGGCAACCACCCTTAAGGAGATATCGAGCTTAGGCTCAGCCCGATACTCCACCTGAGCCAACTCCGCTACCCGCTCGATCAGGGGGCGGAAGAGATCGGTATCGAAGTTGGTGGTCACATTCTGAAGAACCGAAGCAAGCCGCTCCAGTCCCATCCCCGTATCCACCGACTTGGCGGGAAGAGGGGAAAGGGTCCCGTCATCAGATCGGTTATACTCCATAAAGACGAGGTTCCACAGCTCGAGAAAACGGTCGCAATCACAGTCTATGCCACACTCGGGCTTTCCACATCCTGCTTCTTCTCCCCGGTCGATGATGATCTCGGTACAGGGTCCGCAGGGACCGGTATCGCCCATCGACCAGAAGTTGTCCTTCTCCCCCATCCGGTAGATCCTCTCCTCGGGAACCCCTATCTTATCCGCCCAGATACGATAGCTCTCCTCATCCTTCTCAAACACGGTAATGAGGAGGCTCTCTTTAGGGATTTTGAACCCCTCGGTGATGAGCTCCCAGGCATAGACTATCGCCTCCTCCTTGAAATAATCACCGAAGGAGAAGTTGCCCAGCATCTCAAAGAATGTGTGATGCCTCCCGGTATGCCCTACTACCTCGAGATCATTATGCTTTCCACCGGCGCGAAGGCACTTCTGGACGGTGGTAGCCCGAGTGTAATCCCTCTTTTCCACCCCGAGGAACACCTTCTTGAACTGGTTCATCCCAGCGTTGGTGAAGAGAAGGGTGGGATCGTCCTTGGGGACGAGCGGTGAACTCGCTACCACTCGATGCCCTCTTTTCCTAAAATAGTCGAGAAACTCCTTCCTTATCTCATCTGAACTCAGTTTTCTCATTCCTCTTTTAACCTCTTCTTGAAAGGCGCGAGTACCGAGAGAATAAGGCTCGAAGGGAACCCCTTTCTCGCCAGGTAATCATAAAGCCTTTTGAACTGAGCGATATCTTTAGGCGGTCCTGTCACCCGTAATCTCTTCTCAAGAGCCCGCTTCAAGACATCTTCCTCCTTCTCCTCCTCCGAAAAATAACGGGAGACTGCTTTCTCCGCCACCTCCTCTGCTATCCCCCTTTTCTTCATCTCGAGGAGGAGCCGAAACCGCCCCCATTTTCGCTCCCTTGCTCCAAAACGGGAGAAGACCTCGGCATAGAGGTTATCGTCGATATAACCCAATTCGCTCAGGTGTGTTATGATCTCCTCTATCTTCTCCTCCGAAGCTCCCCTCTTTTTGAGGGAATCCCGCAGTTCTTTTTCCGTACGAGGCTTCAACGAAAGAAGCCTTAGAGCATAACTGTATGGATCGAGCTTCCCCTTTCCCAACACCACTCAGCTATTTGCTATCATCCGGTTCGTTCGAAAGGATAAAGGGCGAATCTCCCTCCGGACGGTTGGCGTCGAAATCGAGGATCTTCTCCATCTCCTCCCGTGCCATATCGGAGGCGGACTGAATGCCCTGAACCCGAAGCTTGAACTCGTCAGGATTGCTCGCTCCCCTGAGCGCCTCCTCATAAGAGATAAGCCCCCGCTGATAGAGGTTGAACAGGGATTGATCGAAGGTCTGCATTCCGTACTGAGAGACGCCAGCAGCGATCGCCTCCCGGATCATATGGGTCTTCTCCTTATTGATGATGCAGTCCCGGATGAAGGCAGTGCTTCGCATCACCTCCACCGCGGGCACCCGTCCTTTCCCATCAGCACGGTTCATCAACCTAAGGGAGATTATCGCTTTAAGCACCGAAGCGAGCTGAAGCCTTACTTGCTTCTGCTGGTAAGGGGGAAAGACGGAGATGATCCGGTTTATCGTCTCGGTGGCATCGAGCGTGTGAAGGGTAGAAAGAACCAAGTGGCCTGTCTCGGCAGCGGTAAGGGCAGTCTGGATCGTCTCATAATCCCGCATCTCACCCACCAGGATGACATCCGGGTCTTGACGAAGGGCGCTCCGGAGGGCAACGGCGAACCCTTTGGTATCCACCTCCACCTCCCGCTGATTGATGATGCTCTTCTTGTCCCGGTGGAGGAACTCGATAGGATCCTCGATAGTGATGATGTGAACCGTACGATGGGTGTTGATGTAGTCAATCATCGCCGCCAAGGTGGTAGATTTACCACTACCAGTGGTACCGGTAACCAGCACCATACCCCGAGGTTCCAGGGCTATCTGCTCCAGCACCGGAGGAAGGTTGAGCTCCCTGATCGAAAGAACCTCAAACGAGATAACTCTGAGAACCAGACCTATCGTCCCCCGCTGCTGGAAGATGTTCACCCTGAATCGACCAAGGCCAGGAACGGAATAAGCGAGGTCTATCTCAAGGTCTCGCTTGAACTTCTGCTTCTGGTTGTCGTTCATTATCTCGAAGGCAATACGAAGGGTATCCTCCTGGGTGAGCCTATGGAATTCGATTAGGGGCATCAAACGACCATTAGCCCTGATATAGGGATAGTTGCCCACCTTGAGGTGAATATCCGAAGCCTGCCTCTCCGCCGCCTTGGTGAGCAACTCCTGTAGGTTCATATCATTCTCCCCTCCTTAGATATAGGTAAGCCAGTTATATCTATCCTCCTTCTCCCCCCTTACTATGCCGAAGAACTCATTCTGAAGCTCGGCGGTTATCGGTCCTCTCTTCCCCGCCCCTATCTTGATCCTATCCACTGAGCGAATCGGGGTAATCTCCGCTGCCGTGCCGCATAAGAAGAGCTCATCGGCGTTGTAGAGCATCTCCCGGGGTATCCTTTCTTCCACCACCTCGTAGCCCAGATCGCGGGCTAAGGTGATAATGGTATTTCTGGTGATTCCCTCAAGGATACTCGAATAAACCGGCGGGGTATACAGCTTCCCATCCTTAACCAAGAAGAGGTTCTCCGCACTTCCCTCACTGACATAGCCCGAGCTATCGAGGGCGATACCCTCGGCATACCCATCAATCAGCGCCTCCATTTTGATAAGCTGGGAGTTCATATAGTTCGCACCCGCCTTTGCCATTGCAGGGAGGGTATTGGGCGCCATTCTGTTCCAGGAGGAGACCTTAACATCCACCCCCTCCCGAAGCGCCTCTTCCCCTAAATAAGCACCCCATTCCCAGGCGGCGATATATACCTCGACCGGGCAGGGGAAGGGGTTTAATCCCAAAGAGTCATACCCCCGAAAGGCTACCGGGCGGATATAACAACTCTTCAAATTATTGATCCGCACCGTCTCAATAACCGCCTGGCTGAACTCATCGACTGAGAAGGGAAGGTCCATTCGATAAACCCGACAGGAGAAGAAAAACCGTCTGCTATGGTCCTCGAGCCTGAAGATCGCTGGTCCTCTCTTCGTCTCATAACACCGCTCCCCCTCAAAAACCGAGGAGCCGTAGTGAACCACATGAGAAAGGACATGGATCTTAGCATCATCCCAATCAATGAACTTCCCGTTGTGCCAAATCTTCTCGGATTTTTTGATACCCATTGTTCGCCTCACTCTTTATAAAATTCAAAGCCACTTATCCAATTCTCCTAAAACATCGTAATTAAATTATAGCATAAAAAGGGGACAAGGGAAACGAATCGAAGGGAGGAGAGGGAAGAATTACCTTTTTATCACCACATCCTTTAAGTATTTGAAGTTCGCATTGGGATAAAGGATGAGATTGGTTATCCCATCTCGGAAAAGGGCAAAGTTCTTATTATGCCATAGGCTGACATAAGGTAGGTCCTCCGCCACTATCTTCTGGATCTCAGAATAAAGCCTCTTCCTCTCCTTCTTATCCAGGGTGATCATAGCTTTTTCGATCAACTTATCGAGCCTTGGATTAGAGTATGCCCCACGGTTGGCACCGTTTGGGGGAACACTTCCTGAGTGGAAACAGTAGCGATATATATCGGGATCGGTCGCCCCAATGAAGCGGAGGAGATATATCTGAAAGTTGCCCTTTATTATGTCGGAATAGAAGGTCTGCCATTCATAGGAGCGAATGTTGAGCCTTATCCCCACCCGGGCAAGCTCACTGGCAAAAACGGTGGCAAGGTCCCGGGAGAGCTTGTTATTCGAAACCTTGAGGGTTAAGGTGATCCTCGGCGCCGGTCCCTCCCCGTCCGGATCCGGGAATCCCGCCTCATCGAGGACCCTTTTCGCCCGCTCCGGGTCATAGGGATAATGGGCTACATCGCCCTCATACGCCCAGTTTCCCCTGGCGAGGATACCATCTGCCTTCTCCGCCAACCCTCCTAACAGGGTCTTTATTATCTCGTCTCGATTGATTGCGTAGGCTATCGCCTCTCTAATCGCCTTCCTCTTGATTAGCTTATCCCGGAAGTTGAACCCAAGATAGGTGTAATTACAGCCAGGGGCAGTAATGAGGTTCAACCCGCGCTTTTTTGCCAGAACCATCACCATATCCGGAGGAAGGGCGTTTATTATCAGGTCAACCTCTCCTTTTTCGAGGGCGAGCATCCGGGTGGTGGCATCGGGAATTATCTTAAGCACCAACCGCTTGAGCTTGGGTTTTCCTTCGAAGTAGTGATCAAACCGAGAAAAGACAAGCTCCTCATCCTCCCGATAGGTCATAAGTCTGAAGGGACCGGTTCCTATTGGATGGTGGGAAAAATCCTTTCCCGCCCCAGCAGGAACTATTCCCACCCCTGCTATGTTGATCAGGAAGGAAGAAAAGGGCTTTTTGAGGATAAATTTGACGGTATATCTATCTGGCGTA
>JAGGZT010000040.1 GCA_021161905.1 Acidobacteriota bacterium
AAACAGGCGAGGCGGATTTCTCGGAGGTGGAAGAGACTTATCGTCGTTTCCACTTTACCGCCGAGGTAGCGCCATTCTTCTTCGATATGCCGGAAAGGTATTCCCGGGCGCATCTCGTTATCAGCCGGGCTGGAGCCTCCACGGTGGCTGAGCTAACTGCCTGTGGTAGGGCAGCGATACTGATACCGCTCGCCAGAGCCGCCTCCGCCCATCAGCTGATGAATGCGAGGGCGCTCTCCGAAAGGGGTGCCGCGGTGGTAATAGAGGAAAAGGACCTATCCGGAAGCAGGCTTTCCCGGGAGATCATCTCCCTCATAAACGATGATGAGAAATTGAGGTCTATGGAGGAAAAAAGCAGGGCGTTGGGGAAGAGAAGAGCTGCTTCCCAGGTGGCTGAATTCGCCCTATCACTCGTTTCGGAGGGGAAAGGTGTTTAGGCGGTATAAACGGGTTCACTTCGTAGGTATTGGTGGGATTGGAATGAGTGGTATCGCCGAGGTGCTTCTTAATCTCGGGTATTATGTGAGTGGATCGGATTTAAAGAGGAGCAGGATAACCGAACGGCTCGCCAAACTCGGGGCGAAGATAACCTATGACCATAAACCGGAGAATATCGAGGGAGCGGATGTTGTCGTCTATTCCTCAGCGGTCTCCCTCGATAATCCGGAGTTGATGGCGGCGAAGGAGAGGCAGATACCGGTTATCCCCCGGGCGGAGATGCTTGGTGAGCTTATGCGGATGAAGTTCTCGGTAGCGGTTGCCGGTTCCCACGGGAAGACCTCGACTACCTCGATGATAGCGGTTGTCTTAAACGAGGCGGGGCTCGACCCAACCATTGTAATTGGAGGAAGATTGAACATCATAGGGAGCAGTGCCAAGCTGGGAAGGGGCGATCTCTTGGTCGCTGAGGCAGATGAGAGCGATGGGTCCTTTCTCAAGCTCTTTCCCACCATCGCGGTAGTTACCTCGATAGATAAGGAGCATCTGGACTACTACCACGACCTTGAGGATATCAAGAGGGCGTTCGTTGATTTCGTGAACAAGGTCCCCTTCTACGGCACTGGAATCCTCTGTCTCGATGAGGTAAATGTGCAGAGCATAATACCCCTTATCTACCGGAGGAAGCTCACCTATGGGATGAGCTCTCAAGCCGACTTGATGGCTGGTGATGTCGAGATCAAAGGGTTTTCCTCCCAATTTTCCGTCTTCTTCCGCGGGGAAAGGCTTGGTGAGCTTAAGCTCCGGGTGCCCGGGTATCACAGTGTTTACAACGCCCTGGCTGCGGTGGCGGTGGGGCTCGATCTCGAGATACCGTTTGACACCATCAAGCGGGCGCTCGAGGTGTTCTCCGGTGCTGACAGAAGGCTGGAGAAGAAGGGAGAGGTCAAAGGGATCCTCGTCCTCGATGATTATGGGCATCATCCTACCGAGATAAAGGTCACCCTCCGCGCGGTGAAGGAGGGTTGGGGGCGGAGGCTCATCGTCGTCTTCCAGCCACATCGCTATACCCGGACCAAGTTCCTCCTCGATGAGTTCGGGCGTTCCTTCTATCAGGCGGATAAGGTGATCGTTTCTGAGATCTACCCTGCCGGTGAAAAGCCCATCCCCGGGATCACCGGAGAGCTGATAGCGGAGAAGATAAGGGAGTTTGGCCATAAGGGGGTAATCTATGTCCCCGAGCTAAAGGATATACCAAAGCTACTCCTTGACGAAGTGGAGAAGGGGGATATCGTTCTCACCCTCGGGGCGGGAAATGTCTATAAGGTGGGGGAGGAATTTCTCACCCTCCTTAAGGGAGAGGAGGATGTTTGAATTGGCAACGATAAATCGGCTGGAGGAGATCGGACGGGACCTTGAGGTGGAGTTTATCCCGGAACCGCTCCTTTCCCGATATACCACTTTAGGGGTGGGAGGGGTAACGCCTTATCTCTTCTTCCCGGAAGAGAGAAACCTTACCCCTCTCCTCACCACCCTCTTTAATGAGGGGATCCCTTATCGGGTTATGGGTTTAGGAAGCAACCTCGTCGTCTCCGATTCCGGGGTGGCTGAGGTGGTGGTTACCCTGAGGCGGGTTTCTTCTCCAATTAAGGTGAGAGGGAGCATCGTATCGGTGGGAGGCGGGTTCCCCCTCTCTAAGCTCGCAAAGCGGGTGGGGGAGCTCGGTCTTTCCGGGCTTGAACCCCTATCCGGCATTCCAGGAAGCGTGGGTGGAGCGATAAAGATGAACGCGGGAAGCTTTGGGATGGAGATAGGCTCGCTGGTGGAAAAGGTGGTCCTCTTTTCCCCCTCCTCTGGACTAAGGGAGGTTTCCCGGGAGGAGCTTTCCTTCTCTTATCGTGGTTCCGGCGTCTCTCAGGGTGAGATCGTCCTTGCGGTAGAGCTCCGATTGACCCCGGAGGAGCCGGCTTTGGTTATTAAGAGACTGCGTGAATTCAGGAGAAGAAGGGAGTTGACCCAGCCGATAGGGGAGAGGAGTGCTGGCTGTATCTTCAAGAACCCAGAAGGGGCTTCGGCAGGGAGGCTCATCGACGAGGCAGGACTGAAGGGGATGAGGAGAGGAGGTGCTGTTATCTCTACCAAACATGCCAATTTCATCATAAACGAGGGAGGAGCTACCGCCTCCGATGTCTTCGCCCTTATCGATAAGATGAAGGAGGAGGTGCTTCGTCTCTTCGGCATAGAGCTTGAAGAAGAGGTGGAGGTCTGGGGGGAGAGGTGATATGGTTAGGGGAAGAGGAGGAATGGGCGCAGTTCTGGAGATGAACCCGGTACCATCGAGGAGGAAGGCGAAGAGGGGTTTATTCTTCCTCGTGGCTAAGATTGTGTTCAATCTCTCCCTTATCCTTTTAATCTCCTATTTCGGTTGGCGAGGATATCTCGCCCTTTCATCATCCTCGCGGTTTGCCTTCACCCGTCTTGAGGTCAGGGGAATCAATCATACCTCTTTCTCCGAGGTGAAAAGGTTGCTCTCGTTCGCTTACGGGGAGAACCTCCTTCGGCTCGATCTTTTCCGGGTGAGGAGGGTGCTTCTAACCTCGCCCTGGATCGAGGATGTGGTGGTCAGTCGGATGTTGCCCGATGGGTTGAGGGTGGATATAAAGGAGGCAAAGCCGATCGCCTTGGTGGAAATGGATGGGAGGAGGTTGTTGGCGACCAGCAAGGGGATGACCCTTCCCTTGGCGAGCTTCCTTGCTCAGGGAGGATACACGGGGATCGTTCCTTCCCGGAGGGAGAGGGTGAAGAGCCTTCCCCGGTTGGCAGTTGATCATCTTCCTCCTCCGGGCGAACTTATCTCCATCGTTAGCCTCCTTTCCGCGGCGAGGAGAGTGGCGAGGGTGCATGGAGAGATGATCGTCTCCGCCAGACTCACCAGGGAGAAGGGGTTGATCGTAAGGCTTTCCTCTCTTCCCGCCGATGTCATCCTTGGCAGTGGGGAAGGGGTCAGGTTGGAGCGTCTATTTGGCATTTATCCTGAGCTCCTCCGTTTTCGGGCTCGGGTGGAGTATATAGATCTCCGCTTTTCCGGGGAGATCGTCATTAAAAGAAAGGGAAGTGAGGAGAGTAGTTGATGGCGATCAAAAAGGAGAAGTACTTAGTAGGGCTTGACATAGGCACTCATAAGGTATGCACCGTAATTGGCGAGGTCAACCAGATGGGCGAGGTGGAAGTGATTGGGGTGGGGATCACCGAATCTCAGGGACTTCGTCGGGGGGTGGTGGTGAACCTTGAGGCGGCGGTGAACACCATCAGGGCTTCGGTGGAGGAGGCGGAGCTTATGGCTGGCTTCGAGATAGAGGCGGCGTTTGTAGGAGTGGCTGGTGCCCATATCAAAGGGATAAACAGTAAAGGAGTGATCCCGGTTCCGGCTAAGGATCGGGTGATAACAAGGAACGATGTGAACCGGGTGCTTGAGGCAGCATCGGCTATATCGCTTCCCGGGGACAGGAAGATACTACATACCATCCCTCAGGAGTACATCGTGGACGGGCAGGAGGGGATACTTGACCCTGTTGGGATGTGCGGTACCAGGCTGGAGGCGAATGTCCACATCGTCACCGCCCTTACCACCTCGATCCAGAATGTGGCGAACTGCGTCAATCGGGCAGGGCTCGCTGTTGAGGGGACGATCCTCGAGCAGATCGCGGCGAGCGAGGCGGTATTAAGCCCCGATGAAAAGGAGCTCGGGGTAGCTATTATCGACATCGGTGGCGGTACCACCGATCTCGCCATCTTCCGTGGGGGAAGCATCTGTCATAGTGCGGTTCTCCCTTCGGCGGGGGATCATTTCACCCGGGATATAGCGGTTGGGATCAGAACCAATATCAAGGAGGCGGAGAGGATAAAGAAGGAGTACGGATGTGCTCATCCCTCATTGGTCAAGGAAGACGAGACATTCGAGGTTCCGGGGATCGGGGGGAGGAAACCGCGGGTGATCAGCCGGAAGTCATTGGTGGAGATAATCCAGCCCCGGGCTGAGGAGATAATGAACCTGGTCTCCCTGGAGATAAAGAGGGTCGGTTATCACCGCTCTCTAAATTCAGGGGTGGTCCTCACTGGTGGTGGGGCGCTCCTTCCGGGCATCCTCGAGGTCGCTGAGGAGGTGTTTCAGCTTCCGGTGCGCCTCGGGATGCCCCAGGGGGTATCGGGTTTAATAGATGTGGTGAAGAGCCCCATCTACTCTACCGCAGTGGGACTGATCCTTTATGGTAGGAAGCGCCGGGAAGGGGGTGAGGTTTCGCCTGCTCCCCGTCTTTGGGATCGGGTTCTTTCCCGGCTTAAAGGGCTTTTTTCGGAGATTTGATGAAGGAAATTAAGGGAAAAAGGAGGGAGTGTATATGAGAGGAAGAATGAAAGGAGATCCCGCCACCCCGAAGATCAATTTCGCCCTCGAGGAAAAGGAGGGGTATGAGGCGAGGATAAAGGTCATCGGGATCGGCGGGGGAGGAGGAAACGCAGTAAACAGGATGGTCTCCGCGGATATGCGGGGAATCGAGTTCATTGCGGTAAATACCGATCTTCAAGCACTTCGTGCTTCCAAAGCGGCGGTGAAGCTCCAGATAGGGGCTAAGCTCACCAAGGGATTGGGCACCGGTGGCAACCCCGAGATCGGCAAGCAATCCGCCCTCGAGGATACGGAGAAGATCATCGATATGCTTGAGGGGGCGGATATGGTATTCATCACCGCTGGCTTGGGTGGAGGAACCGGTACCGGAGCAGCGCCGGTCATCGCCAGCTTGGCAGCTGAACTTGGCGCCCTCACCGTGGCGGTGGTTACCAAACCGTTCTCCTTTGAAGGGAGACATCGGGCATTACAAGCGGAGCGTGGGCTTGCCGAACTCAAGGAGAGCGTGGACACGGTCATTACCATTCCCAACGACAAGCTGTTAGAGACCGTTGCCAAGGACACCCCACTTTGGGACGCCTTTCTGATAGCGGATGAGGTTTTAAGACAAGGCGTTCAGGGGATATCCGACCTCATCACCATCCCTGGCCTCATCAACCTCGATTTCGCCGATGTGAGGACGATTATGGAGGGGATGGGGATGGCGCTTATGGGCACCGGGGTAGCCTCCGGTGAAAACAGAGCGGTAGAGGCGGCGAGAAGGGCGATAAAGAGTCCCCTCCTCGAGGATATATCCATCGATGGCGCCCGGGGGGTGTTGATAAATGTAACTGGAGGCAGAAGTATCACCCTCCATGAGGTGAACGAGGCGCTTAATATCATCCATCAGGCAGCGGATCCCGAGGCGAACATCATCTTCGGCGCAGTCATAAACGAGAAGATGGAGGATGAGATAAAGATCACCGTCATCGCCACTGGCTTCGAACAGGCAGCAGAACTGGGAAAAAAGGCGGAGACGATAGATATCACCAGGGCATACCAGGGAGGAGGTAATCCCTTTTTCTCAGGCAACCCGGGCTCCTCAGGGGAGATGCCCCCGATGAGTTTCGGCGAGGAAAGCCCTGGTTTTGGCCTCAGGAGCAAGCGCGATCTGGAAACGCTCGATGTCCCTGCTTTCCTTCGGAAGCGGGCAAAGAGCAAGTAGATTTTGTTTTATCTCTCCTTTTTCCCTTTAAGATGGGGTATAATATAAATGACAGTCCTTTTTATTAAGCGGGTTCCTTGGGGCGAAAAGAGGGCCGTTCGATGAGCGTTAAGATAAAGATAAAGGTGGGAGACCTTTCTCTCGATGGTGAGCTTTATGATACGCCAAGCGGAAGGGCGATCCTCGATATCCTCCCTCTGGAGGCGGATGGGTTGAGTTGGGGGACGGAGATCTATTTTCCGATAAAGCTCGATCTACCACTCGAGGAGGATGCCCGGGAGAAG
Organism: Acidobacteriota bacterium; assembly: GCA_021161905.1. NCBI lineage: Bacteria > Pseudomonadati > Acidobacteriota > Acidobacteriota bacterium. Next base: position 6,332 of record JAGGZT010000040.1, read on the forward strand.
GTAAAGCCGGGGGAGCTCGGCTATTGGCCCCCAGGGAAAGCTTTCTGTCTCTTCTTCGGTAGCGGAGAGGGGGATGAGGAGTTCCAAGCTGCCTCCAAGGTGAACATCATTGGCAGGATAAAAGGGGATCCCAAGGTTTTAGCGAAGGTGGAGATACCGGCGAAGATAGTGATCAGCCGCGCCTGAGCCTTCTCGGTAAGTTATTCACTTCAAAAGAGGAGAAGTATTCGATCCCCCTAAGATAGCAGAAGGGGGTTATTTTTTGCCGATGAGGCGGTAGCTTTCAACCGGTTTTTTGAGCCCCCTGAGCTTCTTCTTACCCAAGGGTTCTAAGAGGAACCTGTCCTTGATTAGTTTATAGGTTTCCTCTCCCACCACTATCTCCCCTGGTGCTGCTACCTCCTCCTCAAGGCGGGAGGCGATATTGACCGGGGTTCCGAGAACGGTGTAATCTATCCTCTTCGGCGAGCCGATATCTCCGGCGATCACCTTTCCCGTATTTATCCCTATCCTTATGGCGAGCTCAACCTCCATATCGCCTTTCTCGTTGAGTTCTTTTACCTTTTCCTGCATCTCAAGTGCTACCTCAGCTGCCCTTATCGCGTGGTCGGGCTGGGGGAAGGGAGCACCGAATACAGCCATAATGGCATCGCCTATATACTTGTCCAGGGTTCCCTGATAATGGAAGACGACCTCGGTCATCAAGGAGAAATAGCGGTTCAGAAGGAGGGCGACCTCGTGAGGGGGCATCTGCTCGGTGAAGGCGGAAAAGCCAGCGATGTCGGAGAAAAGGATGGTTGCCTCCCGTTCCGTCGCTGCCAGCTCGTAGTGAGTGGTTTTCTCAAGCGAGCTTATTATCCGGTTTACCACCTGCGGTGAGTGGTAACGTTCCAGCTTGCTTCTTACTTTCATCTCCTGCTTTACCTTCTCCGTGAGCTGTGCTCGCTGAATGGCTACCGCCGCATAATTGGCTAACGAACTCAGGAGCTCCAGATCATCGCTGGTGAAGACATTTTTCTCCATCGCGCTGTCGATATGGATCAATCCTATGACCTCGTCCTTATTCCATAGGGGAACGCACATCGCAGAACGGATGCCGTGGATGCGGATGCTTGCCGCCTTGTCGAACCGGGAGTCTGTCTGGGCGTCGGCGGTGAGGATGGCTACCTTCTCCTTGAGTACCTTGTCCGCCATCGTCTTGCTGATGGTGATCTCCCCCTTCTTCCCTTCACGATGCCTCGTCACCTTGGGGATAAGCCGTTTTCCCTCCTCATCGTAGAGCATCAGGAAACCACGATCGGCAGGGAGGTAGGTAAAGACGAGGTCCATCACCGCGTTCAATATCTTCTCCAGGGAGTCGAGGGAGATGAGCGCCTTTGCCACCTGGGAGAGGATACTGAAGAAGGCGCTTTTTTTCTCTTCAGGTGGTGCTTTCTTTGGGACCGGGGTGACAGCTTCTTCTTTGAAGGAGGGGAAGAGCTCGGAGAGGGGTTTGATGATCGTTCCCTCCTCGATTAGCATCCTCTCCTCGGAGAGGACGACCTTATCGGTAGGGAGCTTCAGGAAGTTCAAGGGGAATCTCCCAAGGTGTATCTGATCCCCATCCCTCAGCTCGGTTTCGGATATGATCGTCCCGTTCACCTTGGTGCCGTTTCTACTCATCAGGTCCACTATCCGCGCTTTCTCCCCTTCTATAATGATCTTGGCGTGGAATCGGGATATCCCCACATCGTGGAGCACGATGTCGTTTTCCCCAGAGCGACCGAGAGTCGTTACCTTCTTCTTCAGAGGGTAGGTATAATTCTTCCCCCCTTCCCGATAGGTTAAAGCGTACATTCTATCTTTACCTTTGAATAGAATTTATCAAATTTCTTGTAAATATGTCAAGCCAAATCGGTAAGAGCCCCAATAGGGGTTGACAAGTTGGTTTTTGTCACTATAATAAAGAGCTTCATTAGGAGGAGAGATGAGTAAAGGGGAGAGAAAGATAGTCGCCATAACTACCCTTTCCCATGGCTTAACCCATATGTATATTATGCTCTTCATCGCCACCAATATATTGATGGCAAAGGAGTTTGGACTCTCCCTCCTCCGGATAGGTATGGTGGGAACCGCCGCCTACTTTCTCTTTGGTTTCGGCTCTCTTCCGGCTGGTTTCCTCGCTGACAAGATCGGAGGAAGAAGGGTTCTCTTCCTCGCCTTAGCGGGGCAGGCGGTCGCTTCGTTTATGGTTGGTATGTCCCGTGGGGTCCTCTCCCTTCTCCTCGGGATGATGCTCCTCGGCACCTTTGCCAGTTTCTATCATCCCTCGGGATTGGCTCTTATCTCCCACAGCGTGCGGGCGAGGGAACGGGCGCTTGGCTACCACGGTATGGGGGGAAACCTGGGAATGGCGCTTTCCCCTTTGATCGCCGGCGTTATCGGTGCTAAGCTCGGCTGGCGTTGGGTTTACCTTCTGTTTGCTATTCCAGGAGCGGTTGCCGCTTTTCTTATCTGGCATACTTGTATCAAGGGGAGGGAGCGTATCTTCCTGGACCCGCCGAAGGCGAAGGGTGGAGAGAGCATAAAGGCGTTTCTTCCCTACCTTATCCCTATTTACATCGTTCAGGTGTTAGGGGGACTGATAAACAATGGGAGCTTTGTCTTTCTCCCTAAGTATTTTGCTGATAGACTCGGCTTCAGACTGGGAGGAGAGAGCTTGATGTTCGGCAATTTCGTCACCTCGGGAGCCCTTCTCATCGGAATGGTGGGACAGTATATGAGCGGACATCTTTCTTCCTTGTTTAAGTCGGAGCGAGTTCTTCCCGCTACCCTTCTCCTTTCAACCCCGTTTCTGTTTATCGCGGGATTCAGTAGAGGGGCGCTTCTCGTTATAGCCCTTTCCCTTTTCTCCCTTACCCATTTCGCCTTTCAGCCGGCGGGGAATACCCTCATCGCCAAGTATTCACCCGTTGGGGCGAGGAGCAGGTGCTATGCTGTGGGATTGGTCCTTGGCTTCGGGATGGGTTCTACCGCCTCTACCTTAGCGGGCTATATCTCTGATAATTTTGGAATGAACTGGATTTATCCAGTGATGGGGGGGTTTTCCTTCCTCGCTTTTATCTCCGGTTATGTCCTGTACCAGGTGGCTAAGAGAAGAGGAAGAATATGAATCCTTCCTTTTTCCTTGACATCAAACTAAATTTATTGTAGGGTAATAGGGCTTTTTATTGAGGTGAAGGAGATGATGCGTACTTATTTTCCGAAGAAGACCGAGATTGAGAAAAAGTGGTATCTCATCGATGCCGAAGGGAAGGCTTTGGGAAGGCTTGCCTCAACCATAGCTACCATCCTAATGGGGAAGAACAAACCGAGCTATACCCCGTTCATCGATATGGGGGATTATGTGGTAGTGATAAATGCGGAGAAGGTTAAACTCACCGGTAACAAGCTGAATAAGAAGGTATATCGTCGTCACTCAGGATATCCCGGTGGACTAAAGGAGATATTGGCGAAGGACCTTCTCGCCAAGTCCCCAGAGAAGCTGATTAGGTTGGCGGTATGGGGGATGCTTCCCAAGAACAAGTTGCGCAAGGTGCGGATAAAGAAGCTGAAGATATACGCTGGAGGCAGCCACCCCCATCAAGCACAGAAACCGGAACTTATTCCCCTCAATGGTTAGTAACCTTTGAAGGAGTGGAGGTAAAGTGAGTCTGATTCAGTATTATGGAACCGGCAAGCGGAAGACGGCGGTAGCCCGTGTCTATCTCCGTCCGGGCAAGGGAAATATCATCGTAAACAATCGCGATTATACCGAGTACTTCCCCCGTGAGCTCTACCGGACCGCGGTGAAACAACCCCTTTCCCTAACTCAGACCGCGGATAAGTTCGATGTCTATGTGAGGGCGAAGGGCGGAGGACTTACGGGCCAGGCGGAGGCTATCAGGCACGGGATCGCCCGGGCTTTAGTGGCTTACAATAGGGAGTTGAGGAATATCCTCAAGCGGGCAGGCTTTCTCACCCGGGATGCTCGGGTCAAGGAGAGGAAGAAGTACGGTCAGCGGGGAGCGCGGGCTCGGTTCCAGTTCTCCAAGCGGTAATCTCCACCCGAGCAGGTTAATGGTGTAATTATCTAAAATAAGGAGGTTGTGGTTGGTTTCCGTCAATATGAAGGAGCTTCTCGAGGCGGGGGTTCACTTCGGACATCAGACCCGGAGATGGAACCCCAAGATGAAAAGGTATATCTTCGGCGAGAAGAACGGGATATATCTTATCGACCTTCAGCAGACGATCAAACTCTTCAGGAAGGCGCTCGAGTTTGCCCGTGACTTGGCGAGCGAGGGTGGTAGTTTCATCTTCGTGGGAACGAAGAAGCAGGCACAGGAGGCGGTTGAGGAAGAGGCGAAGCGTTGCGGTGTCTTTTATGTCAACCAACGGTGGTTGGGAGGGTTGCTCACCAATTTCGCTACCATAAGGAAGAGGATAGATCGACTCGATGAGCTCGAGCGGATGAAGGAAGAGGGGAAGTACAGCCTCTTACCAAAAAAAGAGGTGATCAAGCTGGAGCGGGAGCGGATGAACCTATTAAAAATGCTCGCTGGTATCCGGGGGTTGAACGATCTTCCCGATGCTTTGGTCATCGTAGATTTGAGGAAGGAGAAGATAGCCTTAGCAGAGGCTAAACGGCTTGGTATCCCCGTTATTGCTCTGGTGGATACCAATTGTGACCCTGAGGGGATCGACTACCCAATACCGGGCAACGACGATGCCATTCGGGCTATCCGGCTCTTCTTGAGTAAGGTAGCGGATGCTATCTTGGAAGGCAAGATGCTGGCAAAGGAGACGGTGGAGGTAGCGGAGAAGGAAGGGGTGGCAGCTGATCCTTCAGCTTCCCAGGGTGAAGGTGAGAAGACCTCTCCTGAAGAGCCCAAAGCCTCTTAAGTGGCTATCGTCTTGGTAGCGGCGGAAGAAGTAGATAAGCAGGGTTCTTTTTCCCTTACTGTTCCAAGGAGGATGGTTTAAATGGATATTTCTGCAAGCAAGGTAAAAGAGCTCCGAGAACGGACAGGTATCGGCTTTATGGAGTGCAAGAAAGCCCTTATTGAGGCGAAGGGTGATATTGAAGAGGCAGTGAAGATCCTTAGAAAACGGGGGCTCGCCGTAGCCAAGAAGCGGGCAGGGCGGGCTACCACCGAGGGTGTTGTTGGTTCTTATATTCATGCCGGCGGAAAGATTGGGGTTTTGGTAGAGGTCAACTGTGAGACCGATTTTGTAGCGAGGAACGAGGATTTCCTTGCCTTGGTTAAGGATATTGCGATGCAGATCGCTGCCTGTCCCCCCAAGTATATCCGCCGGGAGGATGTTCCCCCCGAGATTATCGAGCAGGAGAAGGAGATAATCCGCTCCCAGTTTGCCGATTCCGGCAAACCCCCTGAGGTGATCGAACGGATCGTTGAGGGGAAGCTCAAGCAGTTCTATTCTGAGGTTTGTCTCCTCGAGCAGCCCTTTATCAAAGACGATTCCCGTACCGTAGGCGAGCTGATTGCGGAGAGGATAGCCAAAATAGGGGAGAACATAAATGTACGGCGGTTCGTCCGCTACCAAGTGGGCGAAGAGCTCCCCGATGAAAAGAAGGAATAACCCCTTATTCTCCGATGAGTGAGGACTCGCCAGTTTTCTCTCGTGTTCTTCTCAAATTAAGCGGTGAAGCGTTATTAGGCGAGCGGCAATCGGGGATTGACCCCGAGGCGAATCAAGCTATCTCCTCTGAGATCAAAGAGGTATGTGATCTTGGGGTGGAGGTTGGTGTAGTCATAGGTGGGGGAAATATCTTCCGAGGAAGCGAATCGGGGGAGCTTGGTATTGATCGGGTGACCCTTGACCAGATGGGGATGTTGGCTACGGTTATAAACGGTCTCGCCCTGCAGGATATGTTGGAGAAGCAGGGGGTAACTACCCGGTTGATGTCGGCGATAGAGCTGAGGCAGATAGCCGAGCCCTATATTCGGAGGCGGGCGATCCGTCATTTAGAGAAGGGAAGGGTGGTCATCTTCGTTGCCGGCACGGGCAATCCCTTCTTCACCACCGATACTGCTGCTGCCCTTCGGGCGGCGGAGATCAAAGCGGAGGTGCTCCTTAAGGCGACCAAGGTGGATGGGGTCTATAGCGCCGATCCCTTGAAGGATAAAAATGCGGTGCGCTATGATGAGCTCTCTTATCTTGCGATTATCGACAAGGGGCTCTCGGTGATGGATGCCACCGCTATTACCCTTTGTATGGTGAATCACATCCCTATCCGGATATTCAACATCTTCAAGAAGGGTAATCTAAGGCGGGTAATTATGGGGGAAAGCATTGGTTCCTTGATAAAGGAGTAGGCTATGTTAGAGGATATTTATACCGAAGTAAAGAGGAAGATGGATATCTCCTTAAAGAAGTTTGTGGAGGAGCTTAAGAGGCTGAGGACGGGTCGTGCTTCCATCACCCTCCTTGAAGGGGTGAAGGTGAATTATTATGGGACAGAGACCCCGCTCAATCAGGTGGCAAACTTAGCCGCCCCCGATCCTCATCTCCTGGTGGTTCAGCCCTGGGACCCTTCCCTCCTTCCTGAGATAGAAAAAGCCATCCAGCGTGCCGATCTCGGCTTGAACCCGATGAACGATGGCAAGATCATCCGCGTTCCCGTTCCCCCGCTTACCGAGGAAAGGCGGAAGGAGCTCGCCAAGGTGGTGGGGAAGATGGCTGAGGAGGCGAAGACTGCGGTGCGGCAGGTGCGGAGGATGGGGAATGATGAGGTGAAAAAGCTCGCCAAGGAAAAGGAGATATCCGAGGACGACGAGCATCGCGCTTACGATAAGATCCAAGAGATAACTGACTCCTTTATCGAGAAGATAGAGGAGGCGACGAAGAAAAAGAAGGAAGAGATCCTCGAAGTTTGATCAATTAGATCTCAGCTTTTTCCTCCGCAGGATAGGTAAGGGAGTAATAGGCGATAGCGAAGGGGATTATCCCTAAGGGAAGGGTAAATACCACCCCCACCCCAAAAAGAAGGGCACCGGAGATACCAATAAGGGAGACGACAAGGTAGAAAAGTGAGTGCTCAAGGATGTTCTTTGAGGTGAGTTCCCAGCTCTCCTTGAAGGCGTCCAGGGTAGCGAGGTTTTTGTCCACCACTAAAGGGAAGGCGTAGATCAACATCGCTCCGAATATAACCCCAGGGATTATGAACACGAAGAACCCGCCGATCACGATGACCGCATAGAGGAGGCCGGGGATGAAGGTTTTTTCCAGGTGATGAAATCCCCAAAATGAATCCTCAAAGCTAATCCGTTCCCCTTTTATCTTTTTGAAAGTCATATAGATATATCCGCAGATAACCGGTCCGGTAAGGATCCCCGCGGTGAGAACCTCGAGTAGGGTAAAGATGATGGCAGCGAGGATAAATGGCAGTGGCTCCTCTATGTAAAGGTCCCAGGCTTTTTTGATATACCCTTTATCTAACATACCTCTCCTTGATTCTTTCATTCAGTCTGCGCTAAGTATAGAAACGAGCCCCTCTTTTGTCAAGTTCCAAAAATAGCCAATTTTCGTGGAAAACATCGCTCTAATTTGTTATAATTCAAGAGGAAAGGGTGAGGAAGGGCTTATGAGAGGAAAGGAGAGATATTTCTTATCCCTTCGGTTGGTGGTAATTCTGGTGTTCCTGCTTTTTCTGCCTCGGGAGTTCTCCTCCATTCCATTAGAGGAAAGGGAGTTTTTAAACCTGAGGGAAGATGCGGTCTCTGCTTACCAGCAGGGGGATTATGGCCATGCCCTTATCATCCTTTCCCAGCTTAGAGAGCTTTCCCCAGAGCTGTATCAGTTGAACAGCTTTCCCTATCTTGAGGGGCGGATAAAGGAAAAGCTTGATGATCTTCAGGGGGCGCTTTCCGCCTACGAAGAGGTGCTGGTTCATCATTCTCCTCTTGAAGCTTATGCCTGTTTCCGGGCAGGAGAGATCTTCACCCGCCTGGGGGAGAAGGAGAAAGCGATAGCCCTCTACCGCTCGTTTTTGGAACGATTTAAGGAAAACCATCTCCTTCCCCAGGTAGAGCTTGCCCTTTCTTCCCTCCTCATCGAAAAGGGGGATGTAGAGGGCGCCTTCTCCCTCCTTCAACCCCTTATCAAGGGTAAGGGAAGGGTTAAGGTGAAGGCTCTCTTTCTCCTCGCCAAAGGGTATGAGGCATTGGGAAGGGTAGATGAGGCTGTCTCTTCCTATTATCGGGTAATAAAATTTAGGGGTAGGGATGACCTCGCCCTTTCCGCCCTTACCCGACTTGAGGTTCTGGAGGGGAAGAAAAGGCTTCCCCCAGAACGGCTTTTTCTTCGCGCTGAAGCGTTCTTTGCCAACCGGGAATACACCCGGGCAATTCCTTATTATCTCCGTCTTCTCTCCCGCTATCCGAGAAAGAAAGAGGGGATCGAGGCGTCCTTTCGCCTAACTACCATTTTCCGGCGCTTAAGGAAGTACAGTAAGGCGCTTCAATTTAATTATTTTGCCATTAAGCGAGTGCGGAGCTACCGCTCGAAGGCGAGAGCCTATTTTGAGCGGGGGGTAATATATCAGAGAATGGGGAAGGTCTCCTCCGCCCGCTCCTCGTTCAAACGGGTCTTCTCCCATTATCCCAGGTCATCTTATGCACCGTTAGCCCTCTTCCAGCTTGCTGAGATCGAACGGAAGAAGAAGAGGTATCGGAATGTCCTATTCTATCTTAAGAAGCTTGAGCGGTCTTACCCCAACTCCTCCTTGGTGGTGAGGGGGAGATTGCTCGGAGCGAGGATCGCCCTCTCCCTCGGTTGGCGCGCTTCTGCCCTCTCTTGGCTTTCTGGGATAAGGGCTAAGAGAAAGGATGACCTCGCCGAGCTCCTCTTTCTTAGAGGAAAGATCTATGAGCTTTCTGGGGATGAGGATAAGGCGGTTTCTTCCTATCTTAGGCTATCTACTGAACTTCCAAACGAGTATCTCTCCCTTCTTGCCCGGGAGAGGATCGCTCATCTCCTTTCTCCGGAGGAGAGAAGAAGAAGAGCGGATTCACTTTTGTCATCAGCAGTGGACCTTCCTTCCCTATCCTCCAAGCGGCTTAAGCTCCTGATTGGGGCGTTTTTCCTTGCTCCAGAAGGTAGCGAGGAGAAAAAGGAAGCAGAGCTCGCTCTTTCTAAAGAGATCGGTCCCCTGAATTCCGCTTTAGCTCTTGAAGAGGACCTCATCAAGAGGGAGTTGAGGAAGGTAGAATCGCCTGCACCCTCCTTCTCCCCTCTTGAGGAAGTGAGGGAGCTTTTCTTCCTCGGGATATACGACGAAGGGGCAGAAACCCTTTCTACGATCCGGGGGAATCATTCCTCGTTTTACTATTTCCTTGCCCGGGCTTATTTCAAGGGAGGGAAAGTGAGACCATCCATCGCCTATGCGGAGCGGACCCTTTCTCTCCTCCCCAATGCGATCCCCTTTGAGCTATTGCCCAGGGAGCTTAAGGAGCTTCTCTACCCCGTTCCCCCCTTCTATCCCCTTATCGAGAAATACGCGGAGAAGAGGGGGCTCGATCCCCTCCTTGTCTCCGCCCTTATCCGGGAGGAGAGCAGATTTGATCCCCTTGCTAAATCCGGTGCCTCCGCCCGGGGGCTGATGCAGTTGATCCCGGAAACAGCGAGAGGTGAAGGGAGGAGGATCGGTTATCGAAAGGTGAGCCCGAGAGACCTCTATCGACCTGAGGTGAACATCGATATCGGGACTGCCCATCTCGCCCGGCTTATCCGCGATTTTAATGGCTTCATCCTCCCTGCCCTTGCTGCCTACAATGCGGGCAAAGAGGCGGTTAAGAGGTGGCTCTCCCTTTCTTCTTCCCTTTCCGATCCCGATCTCTTCCTTCTTGAGATAGGTTATCGGGAGACGAGACGCTATGTACCCCTTGTTGCCAGAAGCTATCTCCGCTATTATCAGGTTTTGAAGCCCGACAAACTTAGGGAGGCATTGGTTACCATTAGGGGAGAGGGAGAGCCGGTTTTTTCTGCTAATAGATGAGTAAATCGCCCCTCTTCAAGGGTCCCATTCCCAGGGTTAGGCTCTTTTGGGAAAGAGGGGTGACCTGTAGATGAAGAGAAGGTAGCTTATGATGGCAAGGAGGATCCCTCCTCCGATGTCTGCGAGGTAATGTTGCTTGATGAAGAGGGTGGAAAGGCTGATGAGGAACGACCAGACGATGAGGAAGACCCCGAAAGACCGGTTGAGTTTGAGGCTCACTAACGCCCCGAAGAATATCGCCGCCACATGGATGCTGGGAAAACAGTTCCCCGGTCCATCGATGGAATAGAGCGTTCTTATACTCCAAAGGGTAATACCCTCCCCCACCGCTTCGGGGCGGGTCATCTTCACCGGAAAAAGGAGGAAAATGGTGAAGCTCACGCTGAAGGAAAAGACATATCCCTTCACCACCTGCTTCAGCTGATGGTAGCTTTTGATGATGGCAAGGGGAGAGAAGATTACCCCCCAGATGGCGAGGTAGATATAGAGCCAGCCGGGTTCAAACGGTATCGCTGTATCAAGGGGAGTGCTCAGGGAGTAGCCAGCCCGGGCGGTTGAAAGGTGATTGGTGAGGAAATAACCCACCATCCAATAACCGACCAACCCTAAAACGAGGATTTTTCCTTTAAGTTTTTCCCTCATCTTGGTTCGGCTAATTTTAGGAGATAAAGAAGGAATGTGTCAACTTCCTTACATTCCCTTTTTCTTGACAGTGTTAAACTGATTTTCTATTATTATAGACAACTTAAGGTGGTTAATGAACAAAGGTCGTCTGTTGTTGGTTTCCTACCGGAGGGAAAGGGAACTTGAGAAAGTCCTTTCCTCCTATGAGGTAGTAACCGCTTCTTTTGCTTCCACTTTATCCCTCCTTTCAGGGAGCCGGTTTGATTTCTTCATCTTCGTTTCGGAGGAGCTGTCGGAGAAAGACCTCACCCTTCTTTCCCAGGTGAACGAGGTGGCTCCCTTTACCTTCCGTCTGGTGAGGGCGCCGATTCCCTCCCCTGAGGTTATGCTGAGGTTGATAAACGAGCTTTATATCTCGAGGTTCATTCCCCTCTCCGCCCCTCCTTCCGAGGTGGTTTCCGCCATCGAGGGTATCTCCAAGATGGGCAAGAGGATGAGGAGCGAATTGAGGAAGCTCGAGCAGAGAATAAAGGAGCTTAACGAGATTGGTATCGCTCTTTCCACCGAGCACAACCTCAAACGGCTCCTCTCTCGCATCCTCCTTGAAGCGAGGAGGCTCACCAGAGCCGAGGCAGGAAGCCTCTATTTGGTGAAGGGGGGCAAGCTGAGCTTCGAGGTGGCGCAGAACGATTATATCGAGAGGAAAATGGGTAAAGAGGCGTTTCGCAGTATTACCCTTCCCCTTGAGCCAAGCTCCATCGCCGGCTATGTCGCCCTTACTGGAGAGGTATTAAACATAGAGGATGCCTATCACCTTCCTCCGGATAAGCCATATCGGTTCAACCAGGAGGTGGACAAGAAGATCGGCTACCGGAGTCGCTCGATGTTGCTCGTCCCAATGAGGAACGAGAAAGGGGAGATTATGGGGGTGGTTCAGCTGATAAACGCCCTTGATGAGAAAGGGGAGGTGGTTCCCTTCCGCTGGGACTACGAGCCATTGGTGATGTCGCTTACCTCGCAGGCAGCGGTCGCCATCTCCAACGCCAATCTGATCACCGAGATAAAGGAGCTTCTTCGATCGTTGGTAGAATATTCCGCCTCCTTGATAGATGCGAGAAGCGCCCACACTGCGGGGCATACGGAGCGGGTTGCCCGTTATACCCTGGAGATAGCCCAGGCGATAAACGAGGAGAAGGAGGGACCGTTCGCTTCGGTCAGCTTCTCCCCCGATGAGATGGAGGAGCTGTTATTTTCCGCCTATCTCCACGATATTGGAAAGATCGGGGTCCCTGAAGCCCTCCTTGACAGGAGGATGAAGCTGAACGAGGAGGAGATGGAGGTTATCCGTCTTCGCTTTGAGCTGGCAAAGTCGATCCTTAAAAACCAGCTTTTGGAGAAGAAGGTGAAAGGAACCCCTTCTTCTCAGCTGAAGGATGAGAAAGAGCTTGAAGGTAAGATAGCCGAGCTCGATAGCGCCTGGGGATTGATAAACAAGGTGAATAAACCCTCTCCTCTTTCAGGGGAGGATCTTCGGAGATTGAAGGAGATCTCCTTGCTTCGGGTGGACGGTCTCCTCCCGGAAGGAAGGCTTATCACCGATAAGGAACTTGAGAGGCTCTCCGTTCCTTCGGGCAATCTTACTATGGATGAGCGGAGGCGGATGGAGGATCATGTCCGGACCACGATAAATATCTTGAGCAAGATACCCTTCCCCTCCCACTTAAAGCGGGTTCCCTTCATCGCTGGTGCTCACCATGAGAGACTCGATGGAAGCGGTTATCCCCAGGGACTCACCGCCAAGGACCTTCCCCTTCCAGCAAGGGTTTTGGCTATAGCCGATTTCTATGAGGCGTTAACCGCTGGGGATCGTCCCTATAAACGGGCACTCACCAGGGAGGAGGCACTCGCCATACTCAAGGAGGAGGCGGATAAGGGGAGGTTGGACCAGGATGTGGTTCGGCTAATCATAAGAAAAGACCTTTTGAAGAGAAAGCAGTAAGTTTCTTAAGTCTTTTCCCCCTTTGTTGGTGTCTAATATGAGGAGGGAGTTTTTTGTTTTAAGGTGAGAGGAATGTCGCAACCTATGGGTGAAGGAGAAAGGAGGGAAAATGAGAGGAGAAAGGTTTTTACTGATCGGAGCGTTTGCTTTCTTCGGTTTATTCTTTTTATCGAATCTCTACGCTTTGGCTGGTGAGGGGACTAATATCTATTCCTACCATGCTTTTAAGTACGATGGCGACCCAAAGGTGAAGATCGACGGGAAGCTCGACGAACCCATATGGAAGAAGCTCAAACCGATAACCAATTTCATCCAAACCGACCCCGATGAAGGGGCGCCAGCTACTGAGCGAACCGAGGTCTATATCTTCTATGACAACAAGAATATCTACTTTGGCTTTATCTGTTATGATTCTCAGCCGAATAAGATATTAGCCTATGTTACTCGCCGTGACAACTTTAGAAGCTCCGATTCCATTACCATTCTCCTCGATACCTTCCATAATTTAAGAAACGGCTATTCCTTCACCCTGAATGCCAGGGGAGTGCAGAGGGATGAGCGCCTCTCTGAGGTTACCGGTGGTGGTGGCAGAGGAAGAGGGAGGGGGGCACCTGGGTTGATGCGAGACAGGAACTGGGATGGGATATGGATGAGCGCCGCCAGGATCACCGATTTCGGCTGGACCGCGGAGATTGCCATCCCCTTCAAGACGCTGAGGTTCAAGCCGGGTAAGGATCAAGTCTGGGGGCTAAACATATCTCGGTACATTATGAGAAAGAACGAGACTGTTTGTTGGGTGCCGGTGAAGAGGTACGATCGAGATATGAGGCCCTCGAAGGCGGGGGAACTCACCGGCATCTCCGATATCTATCCCGGAAGGAATATGGAGTTCCTCCCCTTCTTCGTTTACCGGAATGAGAGCCATATGGAGGATGAGTTGGATACCGTGGTGAGCCGCCCCAAACTCGGGTTGAACTTCCGCTACGGGATCACCTCCGATCTCGTTGCCGATTTTACCTTGAACCCCGATTTCGCCCAGACCGAGGTTGATGTAGAGAATATAAGGCTTTCCAAGTACGAGCTATTCTACCCAGAGAAACGCGCCTTCTTTATGGAGGGGGCAGATATATTTAAGACCCCGATCCAGCTCTTTTTCAGCCGGAGGATCGGCCGTATCCTCCCCGATTATTCAGAGCAACCGCTTGCCCTTGGGGGGAAGGTTATCGGGAGTATCGGGAAGCAGAGGATAGGGATCATCGAGGCGGTAATGTCCCCTACCTCCTATTACGATCCCGATGATGGTGAATATCAGGATGTTGCTGGAGCGAACTTTTTCGTTTTCCGCTGGCAGAGAGATATCCTGAAGAAGTCGAGCATCGGATTCATCACCGTCAACCGGGACCAGAGATACGATGGGGAGCTGGATACCCAGCGGGCTCATGGCGTTGATCTCGCCTTAAACTTGGGGGATCATACCCGGCTCTACTCCCAGTTCGCTGCCAGCTCCCAGCCAGGGGATAACGCCGATTTTATGAGCCGAACCGCCTTTGTCGCTGGGGCGAGCTATCGGAGCAATCAGTTTGAAGCGAGCTTCGGCTTCCAGAATATAGGTGAGGATTTTGATGTAAGCAGGATAGGATATTATCCCCGGGTCGATAGATTGGGGGGTAATGGCTCGGTTGAATTTCGCCCTTACATATTTAGCCATGGGATAAGGTATCTTAGCTTCCGTACATCCTATAGCCGTCTCTTCAACCATTCCGGCGAGCTTGAGGATGGAAATGTTGATTTTTCCTTTGGGGTTAACCTCAGCAATTTCTGGTATATGGGAGCGAGCTATTCGATAACCGATGAGCGGTACTTTGTGTTCGAGGATGGAGAAAAGAATTCCGAGCTTACCACCATTTATAGGAAGAGGAGGTTTTCCTTCCGTATCTTCAGCCCGTGGAATAAACCGATTGGTGGCAGACTTATGTTCAGCAAGGGGGACTATATCGACTACGCCGATTGTTTCTTCGGGGAGAATTATTCCCTCAGTTTGGGGATGAATGCAAGGATTGGTACTAAATTATCTCTTGACTTTAATGTCAATTATATTAGAGAATTTTATTCAGATGGAAGGTTTCAGGAGAATCGTGGGCTCTATGTAACCAGGGTAAACTACTCCTTCAACCATAAGGCGAGGATAAGATTTGTTGGCCAATATAATGTGGAAACCGCTCAGTTTATTGCTGATTCCCTGTTCACCTATGATTTCACCGCCAGAAGCGGTTTTTACATCGGCTTCCGCGATCGGAGGAACCTCGATCCAACATCCACTGCTCCCGAGGAGAAAAGATTTTTCTTTAAGATCTCCTACCTCCTATCGTTATAAGCTTTTTTATTTAAATAGATTTAATTTAACTGAAAGGAGAGAAGATGAAGATTACCCTTATCTCTCCTTCTAACCCCTATGTGTGTATCGAAAGGGGAAGAAGGATGCCCCAACTCGCTCTCCCCCTTATTGCTGCCCTTACCCCGCCTGAGTTCGAGGTGAGGATAGTGGATGAGGATATCGAGGAGGTCGATTTTGATGAGGAGGTCGATTTGGTGGGGATCAGTATGATGACCTCGCAGGCGCGTTCCGGCTACCGCATTGCCGACGAGTTCCGAAAGCGAGGGGTAAAGGTAGTGGTTGGGGGGATCCATCCTTCCCTTCTCCCCGAGGAGGCAGGTGAGCATGCGGATGCGGTGGTCATCGGAGAGGCAGAGGATATCTGGGGGGAGGTTTTGGCTGATTTTAAGAGGGGAAGGCTGAAGAAGTTCTATCGGGCAGAGAAGTTGATCGATCTTACCAAATTGCCCCTGCCGAGGAGGGAGCTTCTCCACACCGATTCCTTTTTCTCGCCCTTTCCAGTTCAGGTGTCCCGAGGATGTCCCAATCGCTGTAGCTTCTGCTCCGTCCCTCTATTCTTTGGGGGAAGCTATCGTTTCCGTCCCATTAGAAGCGTGATAGAGGAGATAGAGAGATCGGATAAGAAGAATGTCATCTTCCTCGATGACAACATCGCCGGCGATCTTGACTACGCCACCAAGCTATTCACCGAGTTGAAACCGCTTAAAAAACACTGGGGCGCCCAGTGCAGTATAACCATTGCTCGCCATCCGGAGCTTCTAGAACTCGCCTCCCGTGCTGGCTGTCTCGCCCTCTTCATCGGTTTTGAGTCCATCTCCAAGAACAATCTCGCCGGAGTGAAGAAGGGGTTTAACCATCCTGAGGAGTATGCTGAGGCGATAAAGAAGATCCACAGCTATGGGATAAACATTATGGCGGCGTTCATCTTCGGCTTCGACCACGATGATCCCTCCATCTTCGAGCGCACCGTTTCCTTCCTTATCGAAAACAAGGTAGCCATTGCCAACTTCGCTATCCTTACTCCGTTCCCCGGCACCGAGGTCTACAAACAGTTCAAGAAGGAGGGGAGGATCCTCACCTATGACTGGGACCTCTACACGGCGAACCAGGTGGTATTTCGTCCCAAGCTGATGAGTCCGGAGGAACTTTTATTCGGTTTCGAGTGGGCGGATAAGGCGTTCTTCAACCTTCCCTCGATAGCAAAGAGGTTCCCTGCCAATTGGCGTCATCCCCTTTTCTACTTCGTGCTCAACTTCACCTATCTGGATATTCGAAAAAGAAGACCCCGTCCCGATGAGACATTATTGCGCGAGGTGTTCAATGGAGCACATAAGGTTATCGTGTGAGCATCCTCATAGGATATGACTTTTCTGGATTGAGAAAGTCCCTCGTAGCGGACTGAATGTTTAATGAAGAATGGCGGGAAATGGTTCTCAAAATGCAATAAATGGTTCTCAGATTGCGATAAATGGTTCTCAAAATGCAATAAACGGTCTCCAGATTACGATAAATGGTTCTCAAATTACAATAAATGGTTCTCAGATTGCAAATAAAGGTTCTCAGAGCGACCATTTATCGCGAGAAGTTGAGAATAATCAAGAGGATAGGAGGAATAATAGAAAGAGAAAGAGATATATAATATATATAAGGGGAGGAG
>JAGGZT010000041.1 GCA_021161905.1 Acidobacteriota bacterium
GGATAGGGGTTCTTCTTTTTTCCATTTTCTTTTCCCCTCGTTTTTTATGATAGGGCAGGATTTCCCTATTGTCAAGATAATTTTTTTAATTTTTTATTATTTTGAGAAAAATTTTTTCAAAATAGGGGGAACCAAAACAACAGAAGAACACAAGATCAAAAGCATTGAATGAAGATAGTAAAACTACTTCAAGATAAGAGCCTTCACCCTCTCAGAAATGGAGGTGGGAAGCTCATCCCGGTTTCCTGGAGAGACCTTATAGATCACCACATCATCCCTTCCCCTTACCCAGTTGAGAAAAGGATGGCGACTTATCTGGATGGTGGCAAGAACGGGGATCTCCGAATCGAGTGCCCTTATCACCTCGCTCCTGAAGGCGGAAGAGAAACACTCCATCTTAGCTATTTCATCTATCACGATGAGTTCTATCCCCTCCTCGGGCGAAATAGAAGGGGCGGCGATCTCTTCAATATCCTTAATGTTTACTCGATAGCGGGCTACCCGGGGACCGCTTTTCAGGTTGATATGGGCGAGTACCCCCTCTCTACCGTCAAGGGTGGTGAGGGAAAAACCAACCCTTTCCCCTCCCTCCTTTGTCTCCTGCGAGAGGAACCCTTTTGCCCGAATCTCCGGGATGAGCTCAAGGATCTTCTTCACCAAGGTGGTTTTTCCTACCCTGGGTGGACCGGTAATTAGGATGTTTTTCTTTTCCATTTTTAGGTCATCTCTTACGATACCAGTCCTCAGGTGGAGTGATGGTATATCTCAATCTCTTTCTCATATTGTAGCGCTCGATCCCCAAGGTGATCAGCCGATCGATCAGTTCGGGGTAAGGGATACCGCTTAGGGCGAGGAGCTTCGGGTACATACTTATCTCAGTGAAGCCGGGCATCGTATTCAGCTCGCTTAGGTAGAGTTTGCCATTTTCCTTATCGAGGAGGAAATCCACCCGGGCGAGCCCAGCGCAGTCTATCAGCTTATAGGCAGTTCTTGCGATCTTCCGCACCTCTTCTATCTTCTCTTTGGGTAGTTTAGCAGGGATCTCGAACTTCGTCTTTCCCCCGATATATTTATCGTAGTAATCGTAAAACTCCCTTTCTGGGATCACCTCTCCGGGAGGGGAGACTATCAACTCCTCGTTCCCCAGGACAGAGCACTCTATCTCCCGTGCCGGTATCCCCTTCTCGATCAAAACCTTGAAGTCGAACTCAAAGGCGAGCTTTATCGCCGGGGCAAGATCACCACGCGTTTTCACCTTGGTGATGCCGACGCTCGAGCCGAGCGCCGACGGCTTGACAAAGCAAGGATAACCGAGTGCTCCCTCTATCTCGTCAAGAGCCCTATCGAGTTCCTCCTCCCACCGGGAACGGGATAAGACGATGTGGGGTACCACCGGGAGCCCGGCGTCGCGGAAGAGCCTTTTTGCCGTTGCCTTGTCCATCGCTATTGCCGAGGCAAGCACTCCGGCACCGACATAGGGGAGATTGAGCATCTCAAAAAGCCCCTGGATCGTCCCATCTTCCCCAAAGGGACCATGTAGTACCGGGAAGGCGACATCAAGCGATAGAAGGACCTCCGGGGGGAAAGATGTGGGGTTCTTCGGTGTTCCTCCCTTTAAATCAGCCAGAGGTTTTCCCTCTACCACCCATCGTCCATCCTTGGTGATGCCTATCTCCACCACCTCGTATTTTCTTTTGTCGATGGCGTTTATGATGGAGGAGGCAGAGACAAGCGATACCTCGTGCTCCCCGCTTTTCCCACCGAATATGACCCCGACCCTTATCTTCTTCATTCTTCGTCCTTTAAGATGGCTTCGGTGATCTTGAAGTGTAATTTCGCTACCTCGGAGAGCTCCTTTTTCCCATATTTCTTTAGGAATTCCTTCCCCGCCTCTACCACCTTCCCTGAAGCCCCTTTTGGTAGCTCAATATCGTATTTTTCGCCAAGGGAGGAAAGTCTCCTTATGAACTCTGCCCGGGCGAGGATAGAGGCTGCCGCTACTGCGATGTCTTCCTCCGCCTTATGTCTCTGTTCTAAATGGATGTTCCTCCCCTTTGTCAGGAGGGCGGATTCGATGTAGCTCACATCCCCAAACTGGTCACTTACCGCCCGTTCCGCGGGGATCTTCTCAAGGATGTTCTCTATCGCCCGGGCATGAGCCCAGGCAAGTAAGCGGTTTAGATTTTTGAATCTCTGGTAGAGCTCGTTGTACCTCTTAGGACCTATCGCTACCACCGAATAAGGAGCTCTCTTTTTTATGAGTGAGGCGAGGGATAACGCTCGGGAATCGGAGAGCCTCTTTGAATCCTTTACTCCAGCTGAGGAGAGTTGCTCCGCGAGCTCGGAGGTGAGATAAACAGCAGCAGCGACCAGGGGTCCGAAGTAATCCCCCTTTCCCGATTCATCGGTTCCTATCCAGCCGGTTTCCTTTTTGCTCATCCCCAATCTTCCTAAGAAGTAGTTGTAGCATAAAGACTATCCCGATGTCAAAGAGGGAAGCATCCCCATTGAACTCCCTTTCTCTCTGTTATAAAATTAAAACAGAAGGGCGATGCACAAAAGGGGAGTTGTTCTATTCTTCGTGCTTCTGTTCGTTTTCGTATCCCTGTTTTCCCTTGCTCAGGCGAGGGAAAAGAAAAAAGAGAAGAGGGAAGTACTGCTTCCCCTTCCCCCTGCTTGGCATTTTGCCCGCTTTCAGTTTTCTAAAACGAAAAAAGGGAAGAACGGACTTTCCCTTCTCTTTATCTATGATCATTCAGAAGGGTTTTCAGAACGCTTCTCTCTTGCTTCCCTCAAAAAGCCCCCAGAGATAAAGGTGGGTAAAATGAGATTTCCTTTTTCCGCCCAGGTCAATTGTTTCGGCACCGGTTCCCCTTGGGTGGACCTGATCGTTGGTCCTCAGTTCAGTATGAGCTACGATCCGGTACGCCGCAAATTCTGGTGGGAGCCTTGATAATTTACCCCGTTAAATCCCTTTTTATTTGACCCTCATCCTAAGCGGTGGATAATAGCGTTCGTCGGTGAACGGGCGATACCGGGCTAATAGGAGCTCAGATTGTAGATGCCTGATCTTTGGCTCAAACGAGCGGGAGAGATAGATCGCCGAAACAGGAAGATCCCCCCGGAATAGGGAGCGGAAGAAGTTTCCAAACAGGGAAGAGATGGAGAGCAATCTCGGCTTCATCCTGAGGGAGACGAATGAAGTGGTGGTAAGGAATGGCTGAAAGTCAACCGCACCATGGGCTGGGTCTTCGTCATCGTCATATATGTCCTGGCTGTCTATTTCCGAGGCGGTGGCATGATCCCAGCGGTTGTTCTCCGCCTTGATTGTATTTGCAGTACCATTGTAGAAATCGCGGTTATTATTACTTCCCTGGATGGTGTTATGCCCTATGCTTCCCTGAGAACCACCACCGACATCGGGGTTGGCGGAGCCGTGGCAGGATATTCCTCTATCTGTGTTATTTCTTATTATGCAACCCTGGATTCTGGGGGAAGCGCCAGAACAGTCTATCCCGGCAAAGTTGTTTTGAGAAGTAACCTCAGTTACTAATGGCGATGCCCCTGAGCGGAGGTACAGCCCTATGGAACTGTTGTTCTCAATCAAAACCCCCGAGATCTCTCCCCCAGAGTAGGTCTGTATTCCATAATTGTTGTCTTTGATCACATTCCGCCCAATGGTGAGGGTGGAGGCTTGGGAGTAAATACCACTAGCGCCAGAGCCGATGCCATTCTTGATGGTGAACCCCCGGATGTCGGAGCCATCCGCATCCGTGGTAAAGGTAACCACCGTCCCCTCTTTCTTCCCATCGATGATGGTGGTGTTCCTCTCCTCACCGACAAGATAGAGCTGTTTGTCCACCGTTATCCTCTCCTGATATGTACCCACTGATACATCGATATGTTGCCCTTCACTTGCTGCATCTATCGCCTCCTGGATGGTGTCGAACCCCTCTCCCGTCTCCCTTATTACCACCGGCTTTTCGACCACACTACTGGTGCTACTGCTGGTTGTGGTCGTAGAGGTGCTGGTAGTAGTGCTGGTAGTAGGAGCAGAAGGAGAGCTTTGCTTGCAGGAGATGAGAAGCAAGATAACAAAAAGAAAAAGGAAAAAATACACTCTCTTCATTATCTTAATCTCCTTTTTGTTTCCCACAGTCAAATAGCAGTATATAATTTTCTCCTCCTTTTTTCAAACAAAATATACCTTTTTCTAAAAGATGTATTTTATTTAGTTTTGAGCTTCACGAGTTTCAACTTCGCCAAATCGGTGAGAAAACGCTTGACGAAGGAGATATCGGTCTCCCCGAACTCGGCAGAGACGGCGTTTCTTATGAAGAGGAGACTCCGTTTCCCGTTTATGAAGTTCAGTATCTCATACATCTTGGCGCTCATCTTCCCGTCTTTCATCCGGTATTCCCGATAGAAGCGGTATTCTTCAGGAGGGAGATTTTCCTCGAGGAAGTAGTAGGGAAGGGGACCGCGGAATAGCCTTACCGGGATTATCCTTTTCGCCTCCTTTTCCTCTTTGGTTGAGGTGTATCTCGCCGTTTTTATATTATTCAGTACGCATACGGTGCGATAGGCGGTATCGAGCCGTTCCTTCTGCCACCCTACCCAGAGGTGGAAGGTGGGGATTATCTTCTCCACCATCATCCTCGCTCTTTCTGAGCAGGTGAGAGTGGAGGCAGATTTTATCGTTTCCTCCTCCTTCATCCCTCTAAATTCGATCCGATTTACAAGCTGGTGGTAGATCCTCGCCAGCTCCTCAGGTGATGGCTTTTTCCTTCCCGCGGTAAATAGCTCCGTTATCGCCTCACCGGTTGCTTTGGCGAGGCGGGCTGCTCCCTGCTCACTTATGTAATGGGCGAGGGCGAGTGCCTCGGTGTCGCCAGCGTTCGCTATGAAGTAGGCGGATAAGGTGGAGGCAGCTCCTACCCGTTTGAGCTCGGTTGGGTCCACCATCTCCACGGTATCCATACTTGAATGATGGAAGGGATCCCGGGCATGCCCCAGCATCACCGTGGGAACGCCGATAGTGGGATCGGATAGGGGCTCGTGGTCACTTCCGCCGTAGTATTCCGAGATACGATAATTCATCGGTAGCCTTGAACCACGAGGGGAAAAGAGGGAAGTAGCATCAGCCAGGGAAAAGGCGTAAGCTACCACATCGTTTACATAGCTCGGTGCGGAGAAAGGCGTTTCGGTGAGGACGAGGATGGAACCCGTTTTTCCCAGATCCTCCCCCACCATATCGAGGTTGAGCCCCGCTATCCCCTTCTTGCCAAACTCCGGATGTTTTGCCAGATAAGCCATTGTGCCGTGGTATTCGGGCACCCAGAGGAAGCGGATCGTCCTTCTCGGTCTTTCTATCTCGCCCCTATTGATTAAGGCGATCAGGGTCCGGGCGACCTCAAGCATCGAGGCTGAGCCAGAGGCGTTATCGTTTGCCCCGGGGCGGTAGTGGTCGAGATGACCTATCACTATCACCTCTTTATCGGGAAGCTCCCTTCCTTTGATGATTCCGGTTACTACAGGCATCTTCCCATCGAATAGCTCGGCATCTACCTTGGCGTGAAGGACTACTCTTTTGCCGGAGGCGAGGAGTCTCCTTATCTCCCGCGCTTCCCTTTCCGAAAGGGCGAAGCCAAAGCCCGCTTTCGCTCGCTCCTCGCCTTTTGGCATAAGCCGGTGCATCTCGAAGAGATCGGGGAAGGTCAGCCTATCCTCCCTTCCCGAGGGAGCACAGACCACCCCTACCGCTCCCCGCCTTATCACCGCCTCTCGATGGACAGTCCCCCCAGGACCGGTGGCGAGGACGATCTTCCCCTTCACATCCTTTCCCTCATAGTCGGAGGGTGATGTCCCCCTGCCCACATCGATGAGTTCAGCGGTCACATCCGCCTTGTTGCTGTAAGGCATTAGGGAGACCGCGATGTCGGAGAAGCGACAAAGTAGCTTCTCATAAGGTTTCACCATTCTGAACTCCGCCCCTTTAACCCGCCAACCGACCGGAGAGCGCCAGCGGAGGTAGGTCTTGTAGCCATCGGCTAAGAAGTACTCTACCTTTACCTCCTCAAGCCCATACTCCTTAGCCCGGGCGACGACATAATTGACGGCGGCATCGTACTCCGGTCCTCCCCCTCGGATGCGGTGGTAGAGGCTTATGTTGAGCACATGGTATTTGGCGAGCTCACCTGAGTACTCCTCGGCTATCTTCTTCCACAGCTCCCCCTCGATCAGTTTTCCCTGAAACCCGATGAGGGAAAAGGGAAGGAGAATAAGGAGAAAAGCGGAAAGAAGAGATACCCTTTTCATCTTTCTCTCCTTGTTTGGATTAATAATTAAGTTAGAGGAATGTTATAGCACAAACCACCTTCGGGGTAAAGAGGGAGTTGGTTGACAAGAAAAGAGAGATGAGCTAACCTCTTAATTACGATGGAGAAAGAAAAAGGCTATACTTTAGCTGCTTTGATGGTCATCGTAGGGGTGATATGTGTCCTCGTGGCGGTAGCTTTGCCCCTGTGGAGCAGGATCATTACCCGGGAGCGGGAGGAAGAGCTTATCTTCCGGGGAGAGGCGTATAGGAAGGCGATAGTCCGCTTTTGGCGGAAGAATGGGAGGTTACCCTTCACCCTCGATGAGCTTGTATCCTCTAAAGCACTCCGTCGCCTTTATCCCGACCCGATGACCAAGGATGGGAAGTGGGATGTCATCTATTACACTCCCACCGGGCTGATCCGGGGAGCCGAGGATAAATCGCCATTACAGAGCAAAGGCATCATCGGAGTGGCGAGCAGATCGAAGAAGCGTTCGGTGCGGATATATAAGGGGAAGAATCACTACAACGAATGGATATTTATCGCTGCTGAAACTGGTCTTCCTACTATAAGGAAAAAGGGGAAGGCTCCTTTTCCCTCTCAGCTCTCTCCTAAGAAGAAGGAATAACCGATAAGTTTGTAGATGAGCCTTGCTGCGGTAAAGCTTGAAGAGGCGGTAGACTCTCCCCTTGGGTTTAATTCCACGAAGTCGAAGCCGACGATCCTTTTTCTTTCCGCTACCTTGCGGAGGAGGAGGAGGACCTCGTACCAGGAAAGCCCTCCAGGCTCAGGGGAAGAGACAGCTGGGATCACCCCAGGATCGAAGCAATCGGCATCTATGGTGATATAGACCTTATCCTTGAGGCTTTCTACCACTTCTTCCACCCAATCCTCTTTCCTTGCGCCCACTATATCCTTTGCCCAGAAGACCCTGGTGTTTAACTTGGGGAGTGCCTTCGCTTCTTCAGAGGAAAGGCTTCTTATCCCTACCTGAACCAGGGGACATAGCTCTACCACCCGACGCATCACCGAAGCGTGACTGAAGGGGGTATCGTAATACCTATCCCTGAGATCGGCGTGAGCATCGAGCTGGAGGACGGAGAGCTCAGCATATACCTCGTTATGGGCGCGGATCAGGGGGTAGGATATGGAATGTTCCCCGCCGAGTCCTACCACAAACTTCCCATCGGAAAGAAGCGTCTGCGCTCTTTTGTATACCGCCTCGATCATTGCCCTTGGACCCTCGGCTATCGGCTCCGCTTCAGGGAGGGTGTGGATACCGACATCAGCGGGAGTCTTCTCGAGCTCCTCATCGTAGAGCTCCATAAACCGGGAAGCTTCAATTATCTCCCTTGGAGCAAATCTTGAACCCGGAAGGTAGGATGAGGTGAATTCGTAGGGTATGGGAAAGATCACCACCCGGGAACGCTGATAATCGGAAAGCTCCCGAGGAAGGGCGGCGAAATTTCCCGGGAGAAAAGAGAGCTCAGCCATTATTGTAAACGACCTTCGTCTTCATTCCGAACTCGAATCTGGGGAAATTTCTCTTCTTCCTGTTTTCGGGATGGGCCGTTGCCAATGCGTGGGCGATGATGGGAAGAGCGATGGTTCCGTCACAGTAGACCGATACCTTGTCCGCGTCCTTAGCTATTTTTCCCCAGCTGACCGCTTCGGAGAAGGTGCAACCGGAGAGCCCTCCCCAATGGGGTGGGTCAGCTACTATCTGAACGGCGTATTTATGGCCCGGGGTTGGTCCATCGCCCATATAATTTGCGGTTACCTCGGTCTGTTGGATGAAGTTCTTCGGCGTGCCTCCGCCGATATAGATCACCCCTGTTTCCTTCGAATTCTTGGCTATCTCCGCCGTCTCCACCACATCCCTTATCACATCGAATACGACATCGAGCGTTCCCCGGAAGCGGTTTAGAGCGATCTCTATCCCGATTGAGGAATCACCGATGGCAGGGCAGTAGATGGGAACCCCCGCCTCGTATGCGGAACGAACAATCCCTTCCTCCACGCCTTTTTTCGCAAGGTACTCCCCAAGACGATAAAAATACTCTCTGGTGGTGATCGGTTTTCCCTGA
This sequence comes from Acidobacteriota bacterium, assembly GCA_021161905.1. NCBI lineage: Bacteria > Pseudomonadati > Acidobacteriota > Acidobacteriota bacterium. The sequence goes on from JAGGZT010000041.1 coordinate 8,408, forward strand.
GGAAGGGTGGCGCTGAAGGTTTTTATTTCTTCATCGGTAGCCAGGAATTCCTTCTCCCGGGCGAAGGTATCATAGATTCGGTCGATCCCCTCCTCCCGAAGGAGTTCATCGTCTACATTGGGTGAGCCGAGATAATGATATCGCCCCAAGGTCTCGTGGATGTCGTGGAAGAGATTGGCACCGGTTGAGACGAGACAATCTATAAATCTATTCTTTACCAGGAAGGATATAACCCGCCTCATCCCCGCAGGAACCATTGCCCCAGCCAAGCCGAAGAAGATAGTCGTCTCTCCGGAAAGCATCTTCTCCCAGACGCGAAAAGCAGTAGCTAAGTTTCTTCCCTGAAACGATATCTCCTCCATTCTCCTTAAGAGATCCGCTACATTAGCCCCCTCCTTCACCTCGATGGGATGGGTAGGAGTGAGCTTGAATCTTTCCTCCATTTCCTCCTCCTTCAGTCAGATGAAGATGCAGGCGGCGATTACCGTGGTCCAGAGGCCATTTTTGTCGCCCACCGCGGTTTGAGTTATACTTCTCGTACGAACCACTTTATCTGAGATGAGATAGATCTCCTTTTTTTCATCCCAGCTTTTGTCCGGATCGAAGGGGAGACCCAGGGTTGTTGCCAACATCTCTGCTGCTAACTCCTCGGCACAGTCGCTTGCCACCCTATCCTTCTCCCCGAAGCTATGGTGCTCTGATATGTAGCCGTAGAGGTTTTTGTTTTTAGGCCTCGCTAATCCTATGGAGGCAGCGACTAAACGATGGGGCTCGTTGGTGGAGTTCTCTGCCATCACACAATAAAGGATTTGTCCCGGTTTTAGGAGTTTTAATCCTTTTTCTTTGGAGATTAATTCACAGCCTGGTGGGAAGATGCTAGATACCTTAACAAGGTTGCAATGGGCGATACCCGCAGACCTCAGGGCAAGCTCGAAGGAGGTTAGCCTTTGGCGATGCCTGCCCACACCCTTGGTGAGAAAAGCCTTCTTCGGTATGTAACCGTTCATTTGATTTTAGCGGTAGCTCCTCACTCATAAAAGCCTTTCTTTAAGGTTAACTTGAGAGTAATAAAAGTAGCACAAGGAACGAGGAATGTCAATCCGTTTTTCCCCTTATTTTATAACGAAATCTATCCTCCCTGAAGCAGAGCTTTTACCCACTTTATCCTGCACCAGCACCTGGAGGGTGTAGTTCCCGGGTTGGAAATGGCGCAGTCGAAAACGGGTGAGCACGCTTCGGTTCCTCTGGGAAGATGAGGGGAGGAAATAGGCAGGTGCTTTGGAGTAAAACCTCCCATTCCGGAAAAATATGTAATCGATACGGCAGGATGTCTTCCCCGTTTTTTTGTTTAAACGAAGATTGTAGATCTCGTAGAATAGGTTTAATTCACCTCGAGAGTAGAAGATCCTTCGCAGATTGGGGACAATCCTATAGTTGGAAAGAGTAAATGGTTCGTTTCTCTCCCCTTCTTCTCTGAGCACCTTTATCTCCTTTGCCTCCCGGCTAAGGATGAGACTGCTTATGGCAAGTTTTCCGTTAGAAAAATCCGGTACACTTAATCCTTCTTCCGTCTGATATATCAATCGATTGGAAAGGCAGTCTTTTACTAAAAGAAGTATCTTATACCGCCCTGGTGGGAGAACGAGAGGGAATTGAACATAGAGGAGTTCATCCGTCAAATTGCGGAACCTCCTTAGTGAAAGCCCGTAGGAGATCTTTACCCCATCCTCTGCTTTGATCTTCCCCCTTTTATCTCTCACCAAAAGGCGAATATCGAGAGTGGCGTAATTCATCCTTCCCCTCAGTTTATAGAGAGAATCGCGGTAATAGACGCCAACAGTGATCGGGGCTAGAGAGAGTTTCCTTCTTAGTTGGAAGGTAGCCTTTTCAAGTAAGGGTTTTACCGATGATGGTTGATAAGGAGGAGAGAGAAGTTTGCCCAATGGCAGAGGGAAAGGCAAGGTCAACCGGCTTATGTGAATTTCGCTCGCAATCCTTCGTTCTTCGTAAACTCGGTTGATTAAGGATGGATTTATTACTCCTCTTCGCGGGTAATGAGTTAATTTTATGCCCCGCCATTTGCTTCCGATCGAAAGTAAATCCTCTGAAAAAGCATTTTTTAGTGAGAGGAGCCGTTTCTTTGTTATGGAAGGGAGGGTTAATGTTCCAGTGCCAGAGGGATCGAAAAAGCTAAAAGCGAGATGGTTGTATCCCCCAATTGTAGTCCGATAAATCCACACCTCTTTCGGAGCGTTAGACCCTGCTTTGGGGTTTTTCTCCACCTCACTCGGGGGACCAAGGAGGATATATACCAGACCTTTATCCGTTTTCCATCCAGGAAGTCCCTTCCTACTGAAATAGCGGTTGGCGAAGGATATCCTTTTTTCTACTTCCAGTTTAAACTCGTTTATCGCCGTGGTTAGATCGGGGTCGTGAAGCCACCAGAATTCTTTGAGGAATCGGTCCCTTTCTGTCTTTAGAGTGAGGGAGGAGAATATCTTCTGCTCCGTTTCGGTAAAGAAATAGAAAGCAGGGTGAGAAGGGAACTTCTTTATCCTCTTTCCCTGAGAAAGAAGGGGAAAGATAATAAAAGGAGCAATAACAATGAATAAAACCCTTTTCCACATTGGATCTTCCGCCTGCTCCCGTTATAACAGAAGAGAGAGAAGCTAACTGTAATATAGAAAACAATTTCAATATTATTATGCCATTAATTATACACTGAAACACTCCTTAAGGGAAGAAGGAAGGGAGTTAATCCGATATCAAGGGCTTAAAAAGAAGAAATGCGATATTTTCTGATCATTTTCTTCTAACGGCTGTAGCGGAACCAGCGGATTACCTCAACTAAACTTGGTCTCTTCCCGTACATCAATATCCCCACCCGGAATATCTTGGCTACCAGCTTTATCATAAGGAAGATGGTAGCTATCAGGAGCCCGATGGAAAGAAGCACCTGCCAGAGCGGAGGCATCACCGTGCTTACCCTCATAAACATAACCATAGGGGAGAAAAAGGGAATGATGGAAAGGGCGACGGTTGTTGGGGTGCTTGGGTTCTGGATTAAGAAGGGAGCGATTATCATCGGGACTATGAGAAAGCCGATGACGAGGGACTGAAGCTGCTGCGCATCCTCCATCGTTCGGCAGAGGGCGCCTATCCCGGCATACAGTGTGGCAAAGAGGAAGTAGCCCAGGATGAAGAAGATGACGAAGAAAACGATGGTTGTCGCCGATATTAAGGCGGTGCCCGGTGCGATCAAACCAGCACCGAACTTGATGATGAGAAGCCCTGCAAGCCCCCAGACCAGATACTGGGTGAGCCCCACTGCCCCTACGCCGAGGACCTTCCCCATCATCAGCTGGTTGGGATTGACCGAGGAAAGGAGTATCTCCACCACCCGGTTCGATTTCTCTTCGATGATCCCTCGCATTATGGCGACCCCGTACATTAGTATGGTCATATAGAGGATCACCACGAAGATCATCGTCCCAACGTATTCACTGGCAAACGAGCTCTTCTTCTCCTTCCCCTTGGCTATCTTTATCGTCTTGAGGTCAACCCGGGCCATCAATTTCTTGATCTTCGCCGAGTCCAAGCCCTCCTTTTTCAACCTCTCTTCCGATACTATCTCGTTCAAGGCGGTGGCGATCCTTCTTATTTCGGCTATGTTGCTCACATTCCGGGCGTAGTATTCCGCTTTTCCCCGCTCTATTATGTCCGCAGGGATAATCATATAGGCATCGAGCCTTTTTTTATCTATGTCCTTGGCTAAAGATTTCTTCACTGAAGAAAGCTCCTCTGCCCTTGCCGGTACCAGGGAGAGTTGGTATTTCCTTTTCCCTCCTTTTATCTTCTCGTCAAGAGCCTTGTAAAGGGGCTGATAGATCTTCCCTGAAAGATCGACGACCGCTATCTTCCGTTCCTTTCCCACCGACATAGTGGTAAGGTATCCAGGAAGGATGATCAATCCCGCCATAAGGATGGGACCGAGAAGGGTACTTATGATGAAACTCTTTCTCCTCACCCGTTCGAAGTATTCTCGCCATATTATCTGAAGTGTCTTCTCCATCATCCCTCTCCTTTCACCTGGTCGATGAATATATCGGTTAGCGACGGCTCGACCAGCTCAAACCGGTTAATGGTGAGCCGAGAGACCGCTTCCTTAAGGATCGCATTGGGATCGGTTCCTTTTTTCAGGGTAAGCTCAACATAGTTCCCGTAATCGTTCACCTTCGCTACCCCGGGAAGCGATTTGAGAAATTCACCATTACCGGTAAAGGACATCACCACCGTATTCTTTCCGTAGCGTTTCTTTATCTCATGAAGGGGACCGTCGAGCACCTTTTTCCCCTTATTTATAAGGAAGATGTTATGACACATTCGTTCTACCTGCTCCATCTGATGGGTGGAGAAGATGACCGTAGCCCCTTCCCGATTGAGCTCCAGGATGATGTCTTTTAGCAGGTTGGTGTTTACCGGATCGAGGCCTGCAAATGGCTCGTCGAGTATTAGAAGCTCCGGCCTGTTGATCACCGTGGCTACGAACTGAAGCTTCTGCTGCATTCCCTTCGAGAGCTCTTCCACCTTCTTCTCCTTGTAATCGCTAAGCTCCACTCGATAAAGCCAGTAGTCCACCGCCTCTTTCGCCTCTTTGGAGGGAAGAGATTTCAGCCGGGCGAGATAGTAGAGGAGTTCTCCTATCTTCATCTTGGTGTAGAGACCTCTTTCCTCGGGAAGGTAGCCGATGCGATCCTTTATCCGGTCGGTTAGTGGTTCGCCGAAGACCAATATCTCCCCAGAATCGGGCGCGATGATGTCCAATGCCATCCTGATGGTGGTGGTCTTCCCTGCCCCATTCGGTCCCAAGAAACCGTAGATGGAGCCCTCTTCCACCGTTAGGGAGACCCGATCCACGGCGAGGAATTGGTCGTAGCTCTTTGATACCTCTCTTATCTCCAAGACTGTCATCTGCCACCTCGCTTTTCTTTCAACCCATCCCTCTTCTCATAAATCATATACGCTGATTTTTATACTTTGTTCAAGAAATTTTACACCTTTGGTTAAAAACAGTAAAGGGAGCGTATTGAAGACTTCGGGGTCAAGAAGATCCGAAGTCAAGGGTGGGGGCGTCGATGCCGAAGTGACGATAGGCTAACGGGGTGGCTTTCCTTCCCCTCGGAGTGCGATCGAGGAACCCTATCTGGAGGAGGAACGGTTCGTGGATGTCCTCGATGGCATCTTTCTCCTCGCCGATCGCCGCCGCCAAGGTGTTCAGTCCCACTGGTCCCCCGTTGAACTTCTTTATTATGGTCAGGAGTATCCTCCTATCTATCTCATCGAAGCCGTAGCTATCCACCTGGAGTAGCTCAAGGGAGGAAAGTGCCACCTTATGGGTTATCCTTCCCTCCGCCCTTACCTGGGCGTAATCCCTTATCCTCCTTAAGAGGCGATTGGCTATCCTCGGGGTACCCCGAGACCTTCTGGCTATCTCCCCTATCGCCTTTTCCTCTATCTCTACCTTAAGTAGCCTTGCCGAACGGCGGATGATGGCGGATAGCTCCTCCGGGGTATAGAAGTCAAGCCGATGGACGATGCCGAACCTTCCCCTTAAGGGCGAGGTGAGAAGCCCGGTCCTGGTGGTTGCCCCGACCAGGGTGAATCGGGGAAGGGTTAGTTTCACCGTGCGGGCGCTTGGTCCCTGCCCGATGACCAGATCGAGCCGATATTCCTCCATCGCCGGGTAGAGGATCTCCTCGATGACCCGGCTTAGGCGGTGAATCTCATCGATGAAGAGGACCTCGTGCTCGGAGAGGTTGGTGAGAATGGCGGCTAAATCTCCCTGTCGTTCGATGGCGGGTCCAGAGGTCGCCCTTATCCCCACCCCGAGTTCGTTGGCGATGATGTGCGCCAGGGTGGTTTTGCCCAGCCCCGGAGGACCGGATATCAGCACATGGTCGAGCGGTTCCCCCCTTTTTTTCGCCGCCTCGATCGCTACCTTGAGGTTTTCCTTTATCCTCTCCTGCCCCACGAACTCGGAGAGGCTCTTCGGACGGAGGGTGGTCTCGAAGCTTTTATCGTCGCCGATCGGCTCTACCGAGGTAACCTCCTCTTCCCTTTCTTCCCTTTTTTCATCCTCGGTCATATTCTTCCCCTCCCGAGTACCCTTAACGCCTCCCGAAGCAGAGCCTCAAGGGGAGCATCCCCTCCATATTTCTTTAACGCCGCCTCAGCCGCCTCAGCTGCTTCCCCCCGCCGGTAGCCGAGGTTTATCAAGGCAGAGACTATCTCCCCTTTGGTTTTGGCATAGGGAATGCTCATTGTGCTGACACCCACCTCTTTCTCCACCAGGTCCCGCATCTTGTCCTTGAGCTCGAGGAGGACTCGTTCCGCCGTCTTCCTCCCGATCCCGGGTATGGCAGATAAGCGGAACACATCTTGATCTCGAACCGCAGAAAGTAGCTCAGGGACAGGAACACCGGAGAGGATGATGAGAGCCACTCGAGGACCAACTCCGGAGATGCTGAGCAGACGGGAGAATACCTCCCGCTCCACCTCGGTGAGGAAACCGTAAAGGGAGAGTTCATCCTCGCGGACATAGGTGTAGATATGAAGCGCTACCTTTCCTCCCTCCTCCGGCAGTTCGTAGAAGGTAGAAAGGGGAATGCGGACCTCATAACCCACCCCTCCTACATCGAGGATGAGCTGGTTCGGCTCCTTCTTGGCGATGGTTCCGGAAAGACGGGCGATCATAGCCTTTCCCCCTCGATGAGCCGTTTCAGACGGAGGGAGTGGGCATGGCAGATAGCGAGGGCTAAGGCATCGGTGGCATCGGGTGAGGAGGGCGGAGGATCGATCGATAAGAGAGCGCTTACCATCTGCTTCACCTGGTCTTTCCCCGCCCTTCCATAGCCCACCACCGCGCTTTTCACCTCGAGTGGGCTATATTCGAATAGAGGAACCCCTGAGCTCGCAACGGCAAAAAGGATTCCTCCCCTTACCTGGCCAAGTTTTATCGCCGTTTTCGCGTTTTTGGCGTAGAAGAGATCCTCAAGTGCCACCGCCTCCGGCTGATATTTTGATATTAGTTCCTCTATCTTTCTTGTTATCAGGAGGATTTTCTCGGGAAAGGAGGCTTTTGCCGGAGGGACGATCGCCCCACAGGTGATAAAGGCAAGCTCCTCCCCTACCAAATCCACAATGCCATAGCCGGTCTTGAGGGAGCCGGGGTCTATACCCAATATCCGCAACTTATCACCGCCTCACAATCAACTTGGCAGATCCGCCTCATCTATATCGAAATTCGCCCACACCTTTTGGACATCATCGAGCTCCTCAAGCCCCTCGAGGAGGCTGAGGAGCTGGCGTACCTTGCTTCCCGTTACCTTCACCGTATTTTTGGGTAGCATCGCAACTTCGGCAACCGCCACCTCCACGCCATTTGTCCGGAGTGCTTCTGCCACCTGATCCAGGCTTTCAGGCGGGGTGATTATCTCATAGTTCGAGGCGTCGTCCCGCATATCTTCCGCCCCTGCTTCGAGGACTATCTCCATAAGTTTGTCCTCGCTTTCCACCTTATCCTTGGGGATCACGATGTATCCCTTCTTCTCAAACATCCAGGAGACGCAACCGTTTTCTCCTAAATTGCCGGCGTGTTTGCTGAAAAGGTGGCGTACTTCAGCGGTTGTCCGATTGCGGTTGTCGGTTAATGCCTGGACGAGCACCGCCACCCCACCAGGACCGTAGCCCTCATAGACCACCTCGGTGTAGCTGGTTCCCGGGAGCTCTCCAGTGCCCCGCATAATCGCCCGCTTGATATTCTCCGCTGGCATATTTGCCGCTTTTGCCTCCGCAATCGCCTGGCGGAGCCTGGGGTTTGCGTCCGGGTTCCCCCCACCGAGACGGGCAGCTACCGTTATCTCCCGGATCAATTTGGTGAAGATCTTGCCCCTCTTTGCATCCTCTTTTGCCTTTTTATGTTTTATTTGCGCCCATTTAGAATGGCCTGCCATATCTCTACCCCTTATATTGCGGAAGCGATACCATTATCAGATTTCTTTTTTATCTTAACCCCTTTTCTCCAAGTTGACAAGACCTCTAAAGAGCTGAGATTATGGCGGAAACCGCCTGAGAGAGGGGGGAGGAAAGCCTTATCCCCCGAAGCCATATGGAGAAGAGGTAGAATAGGGAAAAGGGATTAAGGAAGATAAGGGCACGGCTTAACCCCTTCTTTGAATGGTAGAGGGAAAGTACCGGCTTTAGGTCCTCCTTGGCGCTGTCCGAGACGATCCTTATTATCAAAAAGGGGATGTTGAAGCTCATCGCTGCTTTAGCCACCGCGGTATCCTCCATATCGACTATGGAGAGTTGGGGAAACCTCCTGAAGAAGGAGAGCTTCTCCTCGGAGGAAAGAAGGAGGGTATCAAGGGTTATCGAGCTTCCTACCGTGAATGGGATGTTTCTGTCAACGAGAGCCTTTTCGGCAAGCTTTATGAGCGACCCCTGGACGGTGAAGACAGGGTTCAGGTTCCCTTCAGCTGAAAGGGAGAAACCCCCATCGACCAAGACCAACTCGCCGACAGGGAGATCCGGAGATAGCCCGCCAGCAAGACCAGCGAGGATGAGAAGGCGAGGCTTAATCCGGGGGAGAAGGGCAGATACCGTTTTCTCCGCCACCTCAGGTCCCACCCCAACAGGGAGGAAAGCTACCTGCTTTTCCCAAAGTTCTCCAAAGACGATTTCACCCTCTTTCCGTTTTGAGCTAAGTCTTCTTTCAAGGGGGTAGAGCTCACCGCGGAACGCTGACGAGCAGAGGATTGGGTCATTTTTCATCGGGAATTCCTTTTTTCCTCGGCGTTGGTTTAAAAAAATAAACCCCCCTCTTCGCTCAAATGTAAAAAGAGGGGGTGGGGAAGATGTACCCTCTATTTCACATACTCGAAGAAGGCTTTGTAGATCTTGTCCCCCCAGAGGAGCTGGATGCGGAACAGGGGGTTGTTATCCTTCGTCATCGTGGTCTGCATCAGTATGGGGGCAGGGTACCGCTTCTTCGCCTGAACCACGATGGCGAGCTCCTTCACCAGTACTTCGTCCTTTTTCTTTATCACCAGATAGGGCTTCCCCTCCTCTTCGATTAAGGAGAGGGTATAGATCCCCTGGGAGATGGTCTTGCCCTGATAGACGATATCCCTTTTCAGCTTAAACTTCCAGCTCCCCGTTTTAGCGAGCACTACCGGGGAGATAACGAGTGAAACCCCTACTACTAAAACCATCAAGAGGTGAAACCTTTTTTTCATCTTTTCTCTCCTCTTCAAGCTTTTTTACATTTTAACCGAGAAGGTAAAATTTTTTCAAGAAAAATTCCTAATTCGGTTTACTTTCCCCTTTTTGGGGAAAGTTTTGCCCCCTTCCTTCCGGTATCAAGGGCGATGAATTCCACGACCAAAGGTACAATGCGGGTGATATTCAGCTGGGAAGAGTAGGCGATATCGGCGGTAAATCCAATTGAGGCGAGCTTCTTTCCGTTTTCCGTCTCCCTAAATAGTTTTTCGATGCCAAGCTTCTCGATCCGTTCAAGATGATCGGCGAAGGGAGGAGTGATCGCTTCCCCCAACTCCTTTAGAATGACCACCGAGGCGATTATATCCTCCTCGGCGATGAAGCTTTCGTCGGTGTAAAGGCAAGCAGGGATGATTATGATGTCCTTCTTCCCCTTTTTAGCTAAGGTGGAGGCAACACCTGCGACTGCGCTTGCGTTTATTACGCTTCCTACCAGGATGGATGACGCCCCTTCCGCCTCAATTATCCTTCTTCCCCCGGATGTGGAGGTAAAGATCACCCTTCTTCCCGATAGGGGAAAGGAGGCTGCCTCTGCCGGGCTATTTCCCAGGTCGAAGCCAGCCACCTTGATGAAATTTCGCTCGCCGGCGAGGACTGCATCGGGATATTCTTCCTTCAATAGGGAGGCGTCCTCCACCTCGGAGACTACGATCACCTCATAAGCACCCCCGGAGAAGAATGAGGTGATGGTGGCACTTGCCCTTAGCGCATCGACAATTATGGCGATACCCCTTCTCCGTGCCGCCTCGAGACACCCCTTTTTCCCTCTGATTATCTCTATCGCCACTTCAGTCCTCCCTGATCTGTTTGCCCAACGAGGCAGGCGGACGCACCCCGGGGACGAAACCGGCGAGGAGGATGATGGTGAGGATGAAAGGGAGGGAGAGGAAAAACTCCGAGGGAAGGGGGAGGTTGGTGAGCTGGAGGGAGTCAGCTAAGGCATCGGCAACACCGAAAAAGAGGGCAACTGCAAGCACCCGTCCCGGACGCCAGGAGGCGATGATAAGACAGGCAAGGGCGATGAATCCCCTTCCTCCAGTCATCCTCTCGACGAACTGGGAGAGATCCACCAACGAAAGCTCACCACCGGCAATACCACAAAGAACACCGGAGATGATCACCCCTAAATAACGGAGCTTGGCCACCTCGATCCCCAAACTGCGCGCCACCTCAGGGTCCTCACCTACCGCTCGCATCCTCAAGCCAAGGGGGGTGCGATAGAGGAGGAAGAGGGAAGAAAAAACGAGGAAAAGGGCGAGGAGGAATAGAGGAGAAAGGGAAAAATCACCTCCTATCCTGATAAAACCGAGCTTGGGGGCAGAAGGGGAGGTGCCATGAACCCCGAAGATACGATAGAGGAGGAAACCGGTCCCTCCAAGGGCGAGGATGTTCACCGCCACTCCGGATACAATGTGATCTCCCTTAAGGGTTATCGAGGTTATCCCGTGGATGAGGGCAAGCGCCATCCCGAAGGCTGAACCGATGATCACCCCGATAATGGGCGAGCCGGTGAAATAGGCGCCGAGTATCGCCCCAAAGGCTCCGACGAGCATCATTCCCTCAAGGGCGATATTCACCACCCCAACCCGCTCTGAAAAGAGTCCACCGAGGGCAGCGAGAGTGAGCGGGGTCGCTTTGATCAACGAAAGTTCAATTAGAGGAAGCAATCTCATTACCTTTTCTCCTCCTGATGAGCTTAGCAAAGAAGCGCCAGTTCCTGGCGCAGACTACTATTATCACCAACGCCTGAACGATCAACACTATATCCCGGGGGATCCCCCCTTCGAGCTGGAGGGTCCTATCCGCGGTGCGAAGCGCCCCAAAGAAAAGGGCGGAAAAAGGGACGAAGAGAGGATGGTTTCCCCCAAGCAGGGCTACTGCGATCCCATCGTAGCCATAGCCCGGGGAGAACTGGCTGTAAAAGGTGTGATGAAGACCGGCGACCTCGATACCACCGGCAAGGCCAGAAAGCCCCCCAGCAAGCGCCATCAACGAGATCATTCTTCTCCCCACATCGATCCCTGCCCTTTGGGCTGCCCTCCTGTTTCTTCCCATTGCCCGCGCCTCATAGCCGAAGGGCGTCTTGAAGAGATAAAGATAGGCGAGGAAGACGATTACGATGGCGATGATGAACCCGAAGGAAAGTTGAGAAGAGCCAGCCTCGGCGATGATGGGGAGAGAGGCGGAGGAGGCTATCTCCCTCGTCTTCGGGATCGCCTCTCCCGCGGAGAGGGGTCCCCTTACCAAGTAGCCTGTCAGGTAGATCACGATGTAGTTGAGCATAATGGTGGTTATTACTTCATGCGCCCCTCGCCTTGCTCTGAGCCAGCCAGCGAGAAAACCGAGGAGCGCTCCTGCAGCGAAGGAGGAGAGGAGGACGAGGGGAAGATGGATGGGGGGTGGTAGGGGGGCAAGCCCCCCTACGATGGCAGAAGCGAGACCACCGAGGTAGAGCTGACCTTCCGCTCCGATGTTGAAAAGACCTCCCTGAAGAGCAATGGCTACCGAAAGCCCGGTGAGGATGAGCGGAGTCGCCTTGATGAGGGTTGAGAGGAAGACTTCCTTATCCCCCATCGAGCCGGTGTAAAGAAGAAGGAAGAAAAGACGCGGACTTCCCCCGGAAAGAAAAACGATGAAGCCAGAGAGAAAAAGGGCGATAAGAAGAACAAAAAGGAGATGGCGCGCTCTCTTAAGAAGGGGGATCATCCGCCTCCTCCGGTCATAAGCCTACCCAGTAGCTTCGGCGTTGCCTCCCTCGGCTTGAGCTCGGAGACGATCCGCCCTCGCCTCAAGACCACTATCCGATCGGAAAGGGCGATCAACTCCTCCACCTCGGGTGAGATGAGGAGGATACCTGCTCCCCGCTTCTGCTCGGCTAAGAGAAGGTTCCTTACCAGCCGAGCACCAGCGATATCGAGCCCCTGGGTGGGGTTTTCCGCGATGATGAGACAAGGGTCGTGGAAGAGCTCCCGGGCGATAATGACCCGTTCCCTGTTTCCCCCGGAAAAGAGATTAAGAGGAAGAGAAAGATCCAGAGGGACGATACCCAACCGGGAGGAAAGATCGAGAAGTTGCTGAGACGCTTTCCTTATGGAGAGGAGAGGGAAGCGGTAGTAAGGAGGGAGGCGATGATAGCCCAGGATGAGGTTTTCGGCAAGGGTGAAATCGAGGATAAGCCCTTCCTCGTCCCGCTCCCCAGGGATGAACGCCACCCCAAGCCTTTTTATCTCGTCTGGAGGGAGAAAGTTCGCTTGCCTGTTCCCTATCTTTATCTCCCCCGCTTTCGGTTTCAGGAAGCCGGCGATGCTCAGAGCGAGTTCCCTCTCCCCGTTCCCCGCTACACTCGCTATTCCCACGATCTCTCCCTCGCGCAGGGTAAGGGAGATGTTATCGAGGAGCAGGCGTCCATCCTCAGCGGTGACCGTCACCCCAGAAAGTTTGAGAACAACTTTCCCCGGGGTAACCTCTTCTTTCTCAAGAGGAGGGAGGAAAGACTCGCCCATCATCATATGGGAGAGATTTTCTTCATCCGCCTCCTCCCGGGAGATGGTCCCCACCACCTTACCCCGCCGCATAACCGTTATCCGGGAAGCTACCGCAAGCACCTCAGGAAGGCGATGGCTAATGAAGAGCACCGTTTTCCCCTCCTCCTTGAGCCGTTTGATCAGGGACAAAAAGGAGCTAACCTCGTTCGGAGTGAGATGTGAGGTGGGCTCATCCAGGATGAGAAGGCTTGCTCCTCGGAAAAGGAGCTTGATCAATTCCACCAATTGCTTCTCCCCAGGAGTTAGAGAAGAGATCGGCTTTGCTAAATCGAGGGAGAAGCCGAGAAGGGGTAGGAGTTCCTTTACCCGTTTTTTCGCGTCTCTCCAGTCGATCTCGCCACCTCTTTTCACCGGTTCCGCTCCGAGCACGATGTTTTCGAGGACGCTCATCCCGGGAATAAGCATTCGCTCCTGGCGAATGAGTCCGATGCCCAAGGATATCGCCTCCTTGGGGGTTAGGTGGTTTCTTCCTTTTCCGTTGATCACTATCTCGCCGGAATCCGGTCTTCTTAATCCGTAGATGATCTCAGCGAGAGTGGTTTTTCCCGCACCGTTTTCCCCGATTATCGCCCGAATCTCCCCTGCTTCTACCTCGATGCTTACCTCATTGTTGGCGATGACACTGGCGTACTTTTTGGTTATTCTCCTTAACTCAAGTACCTTTCCCATATCTTTTTCTACCACCGAGGAGGGGTGAAGTTTTTGAGATCTTCACTCGTCCTTGGAACGATGAGTTCCCCTCTTCCTATCTTCTCCTTGGCGAGTTTCACCAAGCGAAGTGCGGAAGGAGGGATCTTATCTTTGGTAAACCTCATATCGGTAAGGGAGATGGCGCCCTCAGCAAGACCGATGAAATAGTGTCCTCCCCGGAACCTCCCTTCATAGGCTTCCCTTATTCCGTTATAGACCGCGACATCTATCCTTTTGAGAACCGAGGTGAGTATCCTACCCGGGACGAGCCCATCCTGGTTTATATCTGCCCCTATACCGTAAACCCCTTTCTCCTCCTTTACTGCCTCGATGACCCCGAGCCCGGTGTTTCCCGCCAACTGAAAGATCACATCCGCCCCTTTAGCGATGAGCGACTTGGCGAGCGATTTCCCCTTGGCTGGATCGTTGAAATCGCCGGCGGTGACGGTGATTACCTCTATCTTCTTCCCCCTCTTTTTCCCTCCAGTAATCACCCCGGCACGGAAACCGGTCTCGTAAGCCTCAACCGGTGGGATATCCATTCCCTGAACCACGCCGATGATCCCGGTTCTGGTGGTATAGGCGGCGATGATCCCGGCTAAGAACGCCCCCTCCTCGCTTTTGAAGTCATAGCTCGCCACATTTGGCTTTTCCACCTTTCCATCGATGAAGATGAAGGCGGTCTTCGGGAAGTCATCCGCCACCTTGTTCACCGCGTCGATCATAAGGTAGCCCATTGCCACCACCACCTTACCCTTCTTCGCCGCCAAGGAGAGATTTGGGATATAGTCCGCCTGCTCATAGGACTGGATGAACGAGCCCTTTATACCGAGTTCCTTCTCCGCTCTCTCCACCCCTCTCCAGCCAGCGTCGTTGAACCCCTTATCACCAAGGCCCGCGGCATCGGTTACCAGGATCACCCTGAACCCATTACTCCTTTCCTCTCCCTTCTTGCAGGAAAGGAGAGAGACGAGAGAAATTATTAGAAAAATGACGAGAACCCTCTTTTTCATCTATGGTGTCCCTCCCGGTTAAATGGTAACCGGCTTTCTTCTTCCCTGTCAATCTGGGGAAACCCCTTGAATTTGATCCCCGCTTATGACAGAATTTAATCTCTTAATTGATTTATGATAAAGGATTTTTCGATGAAGGGGCTTAAACCGCTTATCCCTTATCTAAAAAGGTATAAATCGAGGATCCTCCTCGGTATGTTCTTCGTCGCTATGGGCATCGGCTTCAGGGCGAGCGTCCCTTTGGTGCTCAAGTATGCGGTGGATAGCCTATCCTCCGGGCTCAATGGGAGACTGCTTTCGCTCTATGGGATGGCGATAGTTGGGATAACGGTGGTTCAGGGAGTGTTCAGCTTCTTAGCCCGGCGAACCCTTATTGGGACATCCCGGTATATAGAATACGATCTCAAATGTGATTATTTCGCCCATCTTCTTCGCCAGCCTCCGTCCTTCTTTCATCGCTACAAGACGGGTGATCTGGTGACCCGGGCGGGAAACGATATCGAAGCGGTGAGGATGGTGGTGGGAGCCGGGATTATGAACTTCACCAACACCACGGTGGTAGTGGTGGCGGCGCTTACTATGATGCTTGCGATAGAAAAAAGGCTCGCCCTCTATGCCCTTTTCCCCATTCCGGTGATCGCTTTCGCCATTTATCGGCTAATAAGGTTGATCTATAAGAGCTACGAGGAGGTTCAACGAGGATATGCCTCCTTGGGCGCCAAGGTGCAGGAGAGCTTTGCCGGGATAAGACTGGTGAAGTCACTTCTTCTCGAGGAGCACGAGGCTAAAGGGTTTCGAGAGCTTGCCCACGACTTCTTCAAAAAGAATATGCGGATGGCGAAGGTGCTCGGTGTCTTTATGCCTCTTCTTCTCCTAGGTGCAGGTGCGGGGATGCTGATCGTCATCTGGCTCGGAGGACGGGAGGTCATCCTTGGACGGATAAGCCTGGGTGATTTCGTCGCCTTCGGGGGCTACATGATGATGCTACTTTGGCCCTCGATGGCGCTCGGCTGGGTGATAAGCCTCGTTGAACGGGGTTCTGCCTCGATGGGAAGGCTCTCCACCATAATGAGGGAGGAGCCAGCGATAAAGGACCCAGAATCGCCTGTAATCCTTGAGGAAATCAAGGGGGAAATAGAGTTCAAAGGGGTGTCGTTTGCTTACGAAGAGGGGGGGGGCTATGTCCTTGAGGATATAAACCTTAAGATATCCCCTGGGATGAAGGTGGCTATAGTGGGGGGGACAGGATCGGGGAAGAGTACCCTCCTCGCCCTGATACCCCGACTTTACGATGTTACTTCAGGGGCGGTGCTGATAGACGGGGTGGATGTGAGACATCTTCCCCTTCGGTTCCTCCGGAGTAACATCGGCTATGTCCCTCAGGAGGGTTTTCTCTTCTCGGATACGATAAGGGCGAATATCGCCTTCGGAAGCGAGACCGCTGGCGAAGAGGAGATCGTCCGGGCAGCTTTCCTTGCTGGTCTTACTGAGGATATCGCTACCTTCCCCAGGGGGTACGATACCGAGGTGGGGGAACGAGGGATAACCCTTTCCGGTGGTCAGAGACAGAGGACAGCGCTTTCCCGGGCGCTTTTGATAAAGCCGAGGGTCCTCCTCCTCGATGATCCCTTTTCCAGTGTTGACCTTGCTACCGAGCAGAAGATAATCTCCCGCCTTTCTCAGGAGAAGGAGTTGAATACGGTCATCATCGCCACCCACCGGGTTTCGGCGGTTATGGATGCTGACCTCATCGTGGTGCTCGAGGGGGGAAGGATAGTGGAGAAGGGGAAGCATCAGGAGCTCCTCGCTAAGAAGGGGGTTTATGCCAAACTCTATCGGAAGGAGCTGATCGCTTCTGAGCTCGAGGTGAGCTGATGCATCGTCATCAATTCTACACCGAAGAGGCTAAGGTTTACGATATAAGGCTCCTTAAGAGGCTTCTTGGCTATGTGAAGCCGTATGCGCCCTATTTGGTGGCGGCGATCTTTTTGCTTCTCCTTGTTTCGTTGTTTCAACTTGCTGCTCCTTATCTCACCAAGATCGCCATTGACCGCTACATAAAGGCGGGAGACCTCGTCGGATTGAGCCGATTGGCTGTTCTCTTCGCCTTCATTCTTGCTTTTGGGTTCCTCTTCCAATTTTTGGAGATCTATCTCGTTTCCTATTTGGGTCAGCGGATAATCTTTGATCTAAGGGCGAAACTTTTTTCCCATCTCATTCGATTCCCTTTGTCGTTTTTCGATGGGAATCCGGTGGGTAGATTGATGACCCGGGTGATGGGGGATGTGCGGGAGCTCAACGAGTTCTTCACCTCAGGCTTGGTTACCATATTGGGAGACCTCTTCACCCTCATCGGCATCACCGTTATCCTCCTCCTTATGAACCTCAAGCTGGCGCTCATCACCTTTACCGTTATTCCCCTTCTCTTCGTCGCTGCTTTTACCTTCAGGAGTAAGGTAAGACGATCGTTCCGCACCTTGCGGAGGTTAGCGGCGAAGATAAACGGTTTCCTTGAGGAGACGATAGGGGGGATGAGCATCATTCAGCTTTTCACCAGAGAGAAAGAAAGGTTCGCCCGTTTTCAGGAGCTTGCCCGCGAATATCGGACCAACTTCCTGAAGACGATCTTCTACTTTGCCGTCTTCTTTCCCGCGGTCGAGATCATAAGTGCCACCGCAGTGGGCCTCATCATTTGGTATGGCGGAGGAGAGGTTATTAGGAACGCGCTCACCCTCGGCTCCCTGGTCGCCTTTGTTCAGTATGCTCAGCGTTTCTTCTTCCCCATCCGCGATTTGAGCCAAAAGTATAGCATTGTCCAGCAGGCGATGGCGGCGGCAGAGAGGGTGTTCCGTCTTCTCGATACGGAACCTAATATTCGGGATGTATCAGCGCCCCATCCTCCATTTCCCGTCTCAGGGAGGGTCGATTTTGAGAATGTCTGGTTTGCCTATAAGCCGGAAGAGTGGGTCCTTGAGGATGTGTCCTTTACCGTTCAGGTGGGAGAAAAAGTGGCGCTTGTCGGTGCCACCGGGGCAGGGAAGACCTCGATAATAAGCCTTCTCGTCCGGTTTTACGAGGTGAACCGGGGAAGGATCCTCCTCGATGGTGTGGATATAAGAGAGCTTCCCCAGTCCTTCCTTCGTCAGGAGGTGGGGGTGGTGACCCAGGATGTGTTCCTCTTTACGGGAACAGTGGAGGAGAATATAAGGCTTGGCTCTCCTTCTTCGCGAGAGGAGATAGTCCGTGTCGCTCAATATTTGGGGGTGGATGAGTTCATCAGGAGGCTCCCTAAGGGATATGATACAGAGGTGGGGGAACGAGGGCTGAAGCTTTCCGCTGGCGAGCGTCAACTCATCGCCTTTGCCCGAATGATGCTTAGAAACCCCAAGGTGATTCTCCTCGATGAGGCTACCGCTAATGTGGACCCGGATACCGAGACCCTTATTCAGCGGGGCATAGAGAGGTTAGCGAAGGAAAGAACGCTCATCATCATCGCCCACCGACTCTCCACTATTCGCTTCGTGGATAGGATAATCGTGATCCACAAGGGGAGGGTCCGTGAGGTGGGGTCTCATAAGGAACTCCTCAGGAAGAAGGGGATATACTACAAACTCTATCAACTCCAATATTCTAATGGTGAAAGATTTTCCCTTCCCAAGGAAGGGTTGGGGAGAAGAGGAGGAGTGGAGTGAGAGCGTTGGTGTTCGACGGCGAGAAGCTCGAGATCGCCGAGGTCCCTTTCCCGGAAAGGGGTAAGGGGGATGCCTTGGTCCGGGTTATCGCTGCTGGTATTTGCACCACCGATATCGAGATAACAAAGGGATATTTTGGTTTTACCGGGATAATAGGTCATGAGTTTGTCGGCAGGGTGGAGGATGCTGAGGAGGGACATCTCATCGGGAAGAGGGTGGTAGGTGAGATAAATATCGGCTGTGGTAAATGTGACTGTTGCCTTTCCGGTGATCCCAGACACTGTCCAGGGAGGAAGGTCCTTGGGATAAAGGATCATCCCGGAGCGATGGCGGATTACCTCACCCTCCCGGCAAGAAACCTTCATCTTGTACCGGACGAGGTCTCGGATGAGGAGGCGGTCTTCGCCGAGCCCTTGGCTGCTGCCTTGGAGATAATGGAGGAGGTTGACCTTCGCCCGAGCTCCCGGGTGGCTCTTCTCGGCGATGGGAAGCTGGGGCAGTTGATCGCCCAGGTGGTTGCCCTTTCCGGTGCCGAGCTTACCGTATTTGGCAGAAATGAACGAAAGCTCGCCCTCCTTCGCGATCTCGGGATCACCGTTACCTCGGACACCCCGAGCGGAGAGTACGATATCGTCATCGAAGCGACCGGTTCTCCCAAAGGGCTCCCCTTAGCTTGTTCCTTAGCCAAACCGCGGGGGAAAGTGGTGGTGAAGAGCACCTTCTCCTCTGATAAGGCGATGCTCGATGTAACCGATTTGGTAGTACGGGAGCTAACGGTGATCGGTTCTCGATGTGGTCCCTTCCCCCCGGCACTTCGCTTCCTTAAAAGGGGATTGGTCGATGTCCGCCGGTTGATAACCGCGGTATTGCCCTTTGAGCGGGCGATCGAAGGTTTCTCTCTGGCAAAGGAGCGTGATAGCCTTAAGGTGATACTGAGGATGGATGAGGGAAGCTGATGGGCTATCATATCTTCGTTGACTTCGATGGCACGATAACCAAAACCGATACTCTGCAATATATACTCGATACCTTTGGGGATAAAGATTGGCGGAAGATAGAGGAGGCGGTTTCCCGGGGCGAGATCGATGAGATCGATGGCTTAAGGCTTGAGTTCGCCACCGTTAGAGCAAGTAAGGAGGAGGTGCTTGTTGCGCTCGATCAGGCGATCACCATCGACGAAGGTTTCCCTTCCTTTTGGGAATGGTGTCGAGAAAGAGAAATACCCCTAACCATCCTCTCAGGCGGTTTTCGATTTATAATCAACCATATCCTAAGTAAATTTGGTCTTTCCGAAATCGAGTTCTTCGCTAATGAGGTGACTGTTCTCGATGGAAGATGGGAGGTGATACCTTATGGCGGTTGGCGTGATTGCTTCTCCTGCAATCACTGCAAATCGAGCCACCTCTGGGAAGAGAAGGAAAAAGGGATAAGCACCGTCTATATTGGAGATGGGAACACCGATCGCTGTGCTGCCCGCTATGCCAATATTATCTTTGCCAAGGGAAAGCTTGCCCACTATGCTGAGGAGTACAAAATTCCCTTCTCCCTCTATGAGAATTTTATTGAGGTGAGGGATAAACTTTCCCGGATTATTGGGGCTGGTTAATCCAGTCTCTCCTTATTCACCTTTCTTTTGAGTGCCCTGATGAAGAACAGGGCGTTGTTTTTCGATTCCTCGTAACAGGTGGCATCGTAGTCGGAATCGAGCGGTTGAAGCGCATCTCCATGCGGGGTTTTGACCAATTTTCTGACCTTGAATCCACGACTGGTCACCAGCAGTACCAGGTCTTTGTTTCCTATGGGATGATTCGGCTCGATCAAAAGAAGGTCTCCCGGTTGGATGATCTTTTCCGCCTCGGTCTCCCCCTCCATCAGGGCGTAGAAGGCGTTTGGATCATTTGATTCCCCGAGCTCATATTGTTCTGCTACCTCCCGGGGAAAAGAAAGGTTGGAAAAATCCTTCCATTTGGCGCACATCGCTGGGGTGATAACCGGGATCATAAACTTGCTTTCGTCCGTTATCTGTTCCTCATCCTCGGGGGGTTTTATATAGACGAACTCGATGTCTTTGAAGAGGTCAGGGTCTTTATCAAGACAGGCTAATTTAGCCAATCTCTTCCGCTCCAGCTTGAGGAGATTAGCGAGCTTCTTAATACGGTTAAAGGGTAGAGGTGCTACCCCCCGCTCTATATTCGATATTGCCTGCTTATCCTTATAGTTTAATATCTTCGCTACCTGGTCCTGATTGAGACCCAAGTCCTTCCTCCGGCGCTGGAGGAATTTCCCTACCTTCTTTCTGGTCTTAATTAACTGGGCGTTCTTCCTTCTTCTCGTTCTCATTTCATCTTCTCCTTCTCAAGTTAGATATTGTCAAGAATGCTTAATTTCAATTAAATAAATCAATTTGTCATCCCTTCCGGGAAGATTGCCCTTTTTCAGTAAAGGAAACCATTTCAATCATATATAATACCACTGTAGAGTATGTAATGTAAATAACATTTTTCCTGAGTGATAAAAAAAATTTGATGAATCAAATATTAAAATAGAAGGCAAACTCGAGCCTACATTTAACTTCCCCTAAGTTCGGCTATCTTCCTCTTGAGTTCAGAAATGTTCTTCTCACATAATTCATCCTTCCTTCGATCCTGAAGGAGGAAGGATAGCGCTCGCTCATAATATGATTTCGCTTCCTCTTTGTCCCCCCGTGCCTCTGCCGCTTCTCCCTTTTTGTAATTGACGATGAAAAGGACATAGTTCTTAAGCTGGTTATCCCTTATATTTTTTATCCCCATTTTCTTGGTGGTGGTAAGAAGTTCCCGGGAAGCCCAGAATATGAAGATAAAGAAGACAAAAAGGGCAACATAGAGTAACAAATTATTCATTTCAATCGCCTTGTTAGTTGATTTCCGCCCCTACTCCCCTTTATTTAGTATATCAAAGACAAGAGGTTTTAGGAAGAGGAATTTTCCTCCTTCTTTGCTCCTCTGATGATGAGGGTTATCTCTCCTCTTACCTTCTTCCCAGCCAGTTTCTCCTTTATAGATGAAATCCTTCCCCGGATTACCTCTTCATGAAGCTTAGTGAGTTCCCGGGCGAGCACCATTTCTCTATCGCCGAGTATTTCCTCCATCTCGGCGAGTGTCCGCTCGATCCGATGGGGTGCTTCGTAGAATATCAGGGTTGATGCGAGGTCCTTTAGTTCCTTAAGCCGTCGCTCTCGTTTCCCCTTTTTTCGAGGGAGAAAGCCCGAGAAGAAAAAGGAGTCGGTAGGGAGTCCGGATACCGATAGGGCGGCGATTACCGCACTTGCTCCAGGAATGGGGATGACTTCAATATCAGTTTCCGCTGCCCTTCGGACGAGGCGGTAACCCGGATCCGATATTCCCGGTGTTCCCGCATTGGAGACAAGGGCGATATCTTCCCCCTTGAGGAGGAGGTTTACCAGTTCCTCCGCTCGTTTTTCTTCGTTATGTTCGTGGTAGCTTATGAGCCTCGCTTTTATCTGGTAATGATTGAGGAGTTTCTTCGTCCATCTGGTATCTTCGGCGGCGATGAACGATACCTTGGAGAGAACCTTGATCGCCCGGTAGGTGATATCCTCGAGATTTCCTATCGGGGTTGCCACCACATAGAGCCGTCCTCTATTCATCTTCGTCGGTGAGCTTTATTTCTCCCTTATATCTCATATGGACGAGCTCCATCTTCGCTTCCTCAAGCATTTCTCTGGATAGCTCATCGGGATACCCTTGGGCATAGATTATCTTCTTAATGCCAGCATTTATGAGCATCTTGGCACAGATGACACAGGGAAAGTTGGTGGTGTAAATAGTAGCGCCCTTGAGTACCACCCCCATTATCGCCGCCTGGATGATAGCGTTTTGCTCCGCATGAACCGCTCGACAAAGCTCCTGGTTTTGCCCCGAGGGTATGCCGAGTTTCTCCCTTAAGCAACCAACCTCCTCACAGTGACGGAGACCGGTTGGGGGACCGTTGTAGCCAGTGGTGAGGATCCTCTTATCGCGCACTATCACCGCTCCTACCTTCCTCCTCAGACAGGTGGACCGGGTAGCCACTAAATGGGCTATCTCCATAAAGTATTCATCCCATGAGGGTCTTCCCATCTCCTCTTCCTCAGCTGAGCTGGAAACAGCGCTTCACCCCATCACAGCCCTTTATCCGAAGCTCGTAGAGGGGGAAACGGGCGCAGAGCGATTTCACCTCCTCCCTTACTTCAGCTATCTTCCGCTCGTTCTTCGGGTCTTTAAGGACTTCGGTGATTAGATCGGCGATAAGCTCCATCTCTTTCTCCTTCATTCCTCGGGTGGTGACTGCCGGGGTACCTAACCTTATCCCTGAGGCGATGAACGGCTTGTTCTTATCGAAGGGGATGGTATTCTTGTTCACCGTGATCCCCGCCTTTTCCAGGGCATTCTGTGCCTCTTTACCCGTAATACCTCGTTCGAAGACATCGACCAGCATCATATGGTTGTCCGTTCCCCCGGACACCAGGCGGAAGCCGTTCTTCATCATCCGTGCAGCAAGTGCCCTGGCGTTTTTTACTATCTGCCGCTGGTACTCCCGGAACTCTTCGCTCTCCGCCTCCTTAAAGCAGACCGCCTTCGCTGCGATGATGTTCATCAACGGTCCTCCTTGTATTCCGGGAAAGACCTTTTTATCGAGCTCACTGGCGAACTCCTCTTGGCAGAGAATCATCCCCCCACGCGGTCCCCTGAGCGTTTTATGGGTGGTAGTGGTGACAAAATGGGCGTAAGGCACCGGGCTTGGATGCTCTCCCGCTACCACCAACCCCGCGATATGGGCAATATCCGCCATAACTAATGCCCCTACTTTATCCGCTATCTCCCGTACCCGTTTGAAATCGATTATCCGAGGATAGGCGCTTGCCCCCACCTCAATTATCTTCGGCTTATGCTTCTTCGCCAGGTCCTCCATTTGGTCGTAATCTATCTCCTCAGTTCTCGGATCCACCCCGTAGGCGACCACATTGTACATAAACCCGGAGAAGTTGAGCGGATGTCCGTGGGAGAGGTGCCCTCCATGGGTGAGGTTCATCCCGAGGAATGTATCCCCCGGCTTGAGGACGGTGAAGTAAACTGCCATATTTGCCTGGGTTCCGGAATGGGGCTGTACATTGGCATGTTCCGCTTTAAAGAGTTTCTTCGCTCGTTCGATGGCAAGCGATTCCACGATGTCGTAGTTTTCACAGCCCCCATAGTAGCGCCTCCCAGGATAGCCCTCAGCGTACTTATTGGTGAATACAGAACCCAGAGCCTCAAGCACTGCTTCGCTTGCGAAGTTTTCCGAGGCGATCAGCTCAATGGTGGTGGCCTGGCGAATGACCTCGTTGTGAAGGGCTTTAGCCACCTCAGGGTCTACAGTAAATAGGTTTTTTAACATCTTCACCCCCTTATTTTCCTTCCAATTGATGCATCAGGTTGATCCTTTTTTCGTGCCTTCCTCCGGCAAATTCGGTAGCAAGGAAGACACGGACGATCTCTTCTGCCATCTCCCTTCCGATTATCCTACCCCCCATACAGAGGATGTTGGCGTTGTTGTGTTCTCGGGAAAGGCGGGCGGAAAATGGTTCGTGACAGAGGGCAGCACGGACACCAGGTACCTTGTTCGCTACCATAGACATCCCGATGCCCGAGCCGCAAATGAGGATCCCAAGGTCCGCTTTCCCCTCGGCAACCGCTCGAGCAACCCTCTCCCCGAAGACCGGATAGTCGACCCGCTCCTCGGAGTTGGTTCCCATATCGATGACCTCATTCCCCAACTCGAGAAGAAAGCTTTTTATATACTCCTTCAACCGGAAGCCGGCGTGATCGGCACCAATTACTATCTTCATCTTCCCTCCTTTCAGAAAAGGTTTCTTCCCGATGCTGAAGTGGTTAATCGTTCATACTCCTTGAGGGCATACTCATCCGACATCCCCGCGATGTGGTCCGCGAGGAGTCGAATGAACCTAACATCCCTCTGGTATTTTTTGATCTCCCGGGTAAGTTTATCCCTTGGGAGATCACGGATGAAGATAACGCCCCCCTCCTCCTTCATTCGAAGAAGCACATAATCCTCGAGGAGGAGCGGATTTTTATAATAAGTGGCAAAAAGGGAGGCTATCACATTTTTTGCCCGGTAATCCGCCCGGCTCACGGTAAGGGAGTTTATTATCTCCCGGGATACAAAAGAGGAAAGTTCGCCAAAGAGCTTCTTCACTCTGGGGGAGAACTCCACCGTTTCCTCTTTCACTTTCTCCCTCTTCTGATAGAAATCTTCGCTCGTTCTCACTCCTTCTCGTTCGCACCATTCGTCTATCCTCTTTCCTGAGGCGCAGATAATGTCGGTCACCAGGAGATGGATCATTCCCCTTATGAGGACATTCTCCCTTAAAAATCTGGAGGGGGTGTTGCGGTATGCCCCCTTTACCCTTCCGATCACCTCCCGGCTGATAGCGAGTTCCTCCACCCTGGCGAGCTCGACTATTCCTGCTCTCATCCCATCCTCAAGGTCATGGATCTTTTGGGCGACTTCGTCAGCGATGGCTACCGCTTGTGCTTCAAAGAAGGAAGGCATTCCCAGATTTAGCCCCCCTTCATATAGATCGGGGTAGATTATCCCTGACTCCAAGGGGGTATGTTTCAATATGCCCTCCCTCACCGCATCGGTTAGATTGAGCCCCGGATGGTGGTAGCGCCTTTCGAGGATATCGACCACCCTCAGACTTTGATAGTTGTGTTTGAACCCTCCTGCTTTTTTGAGGCTCTCCTTGTAAATGACACCGAGTGTCTCTTTCCCTCCCATAACCGCGGAGAGGATTATCTCCCCTGCTTTCCCGAACGGAGGCTGCCCGAGATCGTGGGCTAACGCTATTGCTTCTGTTAAATCCTCGTTCAGTCTTAGGCTCCTCGCCAGGGTCCTCGCTATCTGGCTCACCTCGATGGTATGGGTAAGACGAGTGCGATGGTGATCACCCCCATAGGGGACAAACACCTGGGTTTTGTGCTTCAACCTCCTGAAGGCGCGGGAGTGGATGATTCTATCCCGATCGTGCTGGAAGGAGGTGCGGTAATCGAACTTTCTTCCCTCCACCTCCTCCGGGTAGCGCCTTTTCGCTCTGGCGCTCTTCATCGCATAGGGGGCGAGTAGCTCCTCTTCCCTCTGCTCAAGTATCTCTTTGGTATAATAAAGCGGGTCTTTTTTCATTTTGTTCTCGAATCGATTTTATCTATTTCCCCGTTCCTCGGCAACCGATATCACCCCTGGCGGGAAAAGGGAGGGGTGGAACCATCTCATCCCTGAAGAAAAATAGATTTTTCCCTTATCGGTTATTATTATCCCTTCGACATCTGGAATCTGCTCGATGAGGGAAAGCCCCCTTTTTTTTCTAAGGACAAAAATTCCGGTGGCTAAGGCATCGGCGATGGTGGCGTTCTTTGCGATAATGGTGACTGAAGCCATCCCGGATACGGGATATCCCGTTCTTGGGTCGATGATATGGCAATATCGCTTCCCCCCGATCTCGAAGTAGTTCTCGTAGCTTCCCGAGGTGACCACCGCTCTATCCCTTACCCTGATGGTCCCAATTATCTTGCCCTTTTCCCTCGGATCAGCGATCCCGATGAGCCAAGTTTTTCCGTTTTTTCCCCCTCCTAAAGCGTAAATATCACCACCGGCATTAACCAGGGCGCGGGTGATCCCCCATTTTTTTAAGGTAGAGACCGCCTCATCCACTGCATAACCTTTGGCGATTCCCCCGAGGTCTATCGCCATCCCCTGTTCCTTGAAGCGTATGGTTCGTCTTTTCGGATTATAGGTTACCTTCTTCCAGCCGACCCTCTTCAGGGTGGCACCGAGTTCCTCCTGTTGTGGAAGGTTTCCTCGATGACGGTAGAACCCCCAGAGCGTGATTAATGGGGAGACGGTTATATCGAACGCCCCCTCAGTCTTTTTCGAGATAGAGAGCCCCTGTACAATAACCGAGGCTAATTCCTCGCTTACCTCTACCTCTTCCTTACCCGCTTTCCTGTTCAGCCTTGAGAGTTCGGAGTCGGCAAGAAAGTTGCTCATCCTTTTTTCTATCTCCTTCATTCGGGAGAAAGCCTCCTCAATCGCCTCTTCCCCTCTTTTCCTATCTTCGGTAATCACCTTTATCTCAACGAAGGTTCCAAGAAGCATCTCCGTCTTCGAGAGCTCAATCGGCTTGTTTTTGCAGGAAGGGAAGGTAAGTGCGATAAGGAGAGTTATGATGGCGAAGGATAGGGGTTTCTCAAGTTTGTTTCTCCTCACTTTCTTCCTCCTTAA
>JAGGZT010000042.1 GCA_021161905.1 Acidobacteriota bacterium
TCTCGGGGGCTTGTATGGTGATTATTGATATTTTTCCGTATCTCCTCAAGCTGTTCATCGTTAAAACCAACCTGTTTCAGTGGTTCTCTAAAATACTCATCGAAACACTCCGCTCCTAATTTTTCGTGGTTCTCTCCTCTCTCTAAAGACCGTTGATAAAACTTACCGATATCATGAAGAAAGGCGGAGATCAAAATTACATCTCGCTCGGTTATTTCCTTCCTAACTTCATCCATTATTCCTCTCCCTCAATTTGTA
The DNA here is from genome assembly GCA_021161905.1 of Acidobacteriota bacterium. NCBI lineage: Bacteria > Pseudomonadati > Acidobacteriota > Acidobacteriota bacterium. Next base: position 259 of record JAGGZT010000042.1, read on the forward strand.
AGCGATAATTGCCAAATCCGAGGCTTGCCCCTTCTCCGAGGTTAATAAACTCCCCTATCCTAAGAAAGGGGAGAAATGGAGAAATATCTCCTCGAAACCGGATTTTCCCCTTAAGCCCTTTAAATGGGGTAGAGTTAGGATATCTCGGAGGAAGTTCTTGAAAAACAAGAAGATCTCCCTCCGTAATTATATCTTCAGTTAAAGTAAGGAGTTCTTTCGCTTCTTTAATTTCTCCTCCGCCACAATAGAAGTCCATAAGCTGTTTAATACGATATAAAAGCTCCCGCACCATTTGACGAAGAGTCAATTCCCGCGCTCGCCTTCCCTGGTAGCGTAACAAAAGTGGGGAGAGAAACGAGAGGACCACCCCCTCTATTTTATTGTTCGGCAATTCGCGAAAATCTTTTAGGGAAAAAATGGAAAAATCGGTGGAGAGGGTATCGGCTTCCCTCTCATAAAGGATTTCCCCCCCTTTAAGTGAAATAACCTCTAAGATCTCGAACCTACCCTTTCGTTCGCAAATCCCTGCTTCTGCGAGATGAAGAACGCTACGAAAAAGGTGAGGAAATTTCTCCATCCACTCTCCTATGAGGGTTAAGGTAAAATTAATTTCCTCCCCAAGATCGGGCTGAAGAGCTGAAGAAGGTGTATTGATCACAAGTGGTGGAGGAAAGGAGGGAATACCAAAAGCCCTAGAATAAAAACAAGTTCCAAGAAGTAAACACCGCTCACATCGCCACTTCGGCTTGGGGCAAAAAAGCTCCTTTACCGCTCCTTTCAGACCCCGATAAATAGTAGCAGAAGGAAACGGACCAAGATCAACATCCTCTTTAAATCTCAGCTTAAATACAAACGAAGCAAAGCGGAAAAAAGACACCGATAAAATCCCTACGAGATAAAATCTATAGCGATAAGTCTCAGCTTTTCCGGATTAAACCTTATGGTCAGCTCCTCCTTCGATGCAGGAAGAGAAAACACGAATTTCCTCACCTCAGAAAAAAGCCTCTGGAATTTATTAGTCCTTTTATATTCTCGCAAAAGCCGTCGTAAAATCCTTACCCTTCGTTTCGTCCACCGGATCGTAAAGAGTTTCTTTCTCATCTCCTCCCATTCTTCGCTAAGCGCTTCATCACCAGGAAATTGTTTAAGATATTCATCAACCTCGATGGCGAGTATATCTTTAATCCTTTTCACCTCTCTTGGAAGCTCGCTCGGAATAAGCCTTTTTGCCTCGAGCTCTGCTCTCCGATAGATCGCCTCTATATCCTCACGGACTTTTTGATCTACCTCATATACCTTATCGAAAAAGTTGGGAATAACCCTTAGCTCTTCAGGAGAACAGGAGATATAACTCAGAATTTCGCTCTTCAATTTTATGAATCGCTCCTTCGCAAGATCATAAAGATACCAGAGGTGATGCGTTTCGGTTTCAGTTCGATACTGGTAGTAAAAGAATATACCCCTCACTCCACGCCTAAGCCCGCTATGAATGCCATTAGGAAGCTCCGCGATCCCTTCTGGCGGGTGCTCCTTCAAATACTCCCGAAGGGGTTGATAAAAGCTTTCCCCACCACCATATATCGTCTCCTCCAATTCATCGAGCACAGTAGCATCCTTCTCCCTTATCCGACGAAGCACCCCAAACACCTTGGGGTGAATCTTCTCCCCGAGGATCTTCTGATCGAGACCTACCGCTTCATCTATTTTCCTTATCTTCCCCTGAAGTATCTCGACCAGCCTTATAAGTTCCTCAAGTTCCTTTTCGGGGAAGAAGTTGTAAACATAGATTTCAGGATAGGGTGAACCGATGCGATCTATCCTTCCCGCTCGTTGGATCATTCGGGTAGGGTTCCAATGAAGATCATAGTTCACCACGAACTTCGCCTTTTGAAGGTTCATCCCTTCGGATAAAACATCGGTACTGATTAGGAGTTTAACCTTCCCCTGCATAAAGTCATCCACTATCTTTGCTCTCTTTTTAGGTGGAGTATCACCAGAGATAGCTTCGAGGGGAACATTTTTAAAATCTGGGGATAAGCTTAGGTCCCTAAAGAGATAACGCAGCGTATCGGCGTAGTAGGTAAAAAGAACCACCTGCCCCTCCCCAAGAAGCTGGTTGAGCTTTCTCTTGAGCGTTACCAGTTTTGCATCTTTCTCCGGGGTTATACCGCCTATTCTATTCAGGATATCACTAAGGAGGTTTATATCCTTATCAATATCAGCAAATAGCCGTTTGCTATCATAATCGGCAAGCTCTATAGGCTCAAGTTTCTCCTCAAGCTCCTCCATCTTTTCCTCATCGAGGTTTACTATGTACCGATTGAAGTAATCCTTAGTAAGATACCTTCCCCCCTTAAGGTAATCCTTATGTTTTTTGAGGAACTCTATTTGGCTTGCTATACTCCGACGGAATGCCTCAACACTACTTTCTAATCTTTTAAGGAGGACGGTACGGAATATCCCAACCAGAGCTCCCATTCTCTGGATGGCATCTTTCTCCTCCGGAGAAATCTTTTCTTCCTTTTTATATTCGAGCACGCGGTAGGAAGCCATTGAAAGCTTTTCCGTTATAGTATCGGCTATTTCCCGATACATCCCCTGGTAAGCAGCATCGAGTTCGTATTCTATATTCTCAAGAACGCGCTCCGGGAAAATCACCTTCTCGCCTTTGATCTCCGCTTCAGGGTAATTCCTCCTGATATAGTCTCTGGTTCTCCTTATTGATATCTCATTAAGCACATCACCCAAGGCAGCGAGGTTTTGTTTCTTATCGATTTCCTCTTTAAAGAACAGAAATAAGTTCTCTATCCCCTCATGAGCAAACGCTCGCTCGTTTTGAAGAAGTAGATTCAATTGCCAATAGAGGTCCCAGGGCGTGTTATTTATCGGGGTAGCGGTGAGAAATACGGTGTTTGGTTTTTCTTTATTTTCATTTCCGATTATCTCAAGGAGGGAGAACAGGTTCTCGTACCGATTGGCGTAGGGGTTTCTGAAGTTATGGCTCTCATCGACAACTACCAACGATATTTCAGCAAGGTTCCCCCCTATTGCTTTTTTCGCCCGCCTCTCGAAATCGGGATAAGCGAGCTCTTCCTGGGATAAGATTGGGGAGGGAAGGTTTATCTCTTTAAGTTCTCTCTCCCACATCTCGCGGAGCTGAGCGGGAATAATGAGGAGGAACCTTCTTCTCTGGTAGAAGCCGTATTCCTCGATGATCTTTTTTGCAATCCAGGTCTTTCCCAAACCTACGGAATCGGCGATGAGCACCCCACCGTACTTCTTAAGTCGGCTCAGAGCCCGTCTTACCGCGTCCTCTTGAAATTCGGCAAGGTCCACTTTCGACGGAGGGTGCCACCCCCCGTCCACCCCCCATTTGAGCATCTCCTCGAGTTCCTCCCGGTACAGCTCGTAGAGACATTTGATGAAAACCTGGTAAGGGGTATATTCCTTAAAGCCAAATCGAGAACGCTTAAGCTCCTCTATCAGTTCTTCTTTAAAGTCCCGTGCCTCAGCCCAGAGGCGGGAGAACCATTTCTCCCGAACATATTGAGCTTCATCCTCGAGCCCCACCAGGTTGAGCTCGGTGTTCTTAGTGAAGCCAGCGGTGGTGAAGTTGGAGGAGCCGACCACCACCAATCTATCGAAGATATAGGCTTTTCCGTGGAGAAAGTCCTTTTCATAGAGTTTCACTGCAATTCCCGGTTTTTCCAAGAAGTGGATGAGTTCTTTTACCACCTCTTCATCCTTCTTGGTCAGGGGGAGTGTCTCGAGTTCTTCCTTGAGACGGCGGGTGATCTCTTCGTCCAGGGTTCTCTTTGGGCTGAGCTCCGGCGCCTTACCGAGAAGGAGACGAAGGCGGGAAAGGCGGGTGAAACTCTCCCTCACCAGCTTATAGGCTTTTACCTCGAAGAAGGCGGTGGCGAGATCGAGGTTCCCCCCTTCCTCTATCGCCTTATTTATGAAAGAAGCCAGAGTTATCTCGCTGTTATCTATTATCCTTTTGGGGATGAACATCTTCTACTCCCTTCCTCAAACAGTTTTTGCCTTTTTGAGCCTTTTTTGCACCAATTCTGCCACCGCGTAGTAGACCTCGTTCCGCTCCTCTTCGGTGAGCCCTAAGGCGTCGAAGACGATATCATCGAGCGCCTTTCTATCGGGCAGGGGGTTTGGTTTTTGTTCTCGTATCGGCTTATTCTTATCGAACCCCAGCTCCTCAAAGATGGAGCGAATGGGACGACTAGTTAACAATCTTACCGATTTCTTATCAAATGGAAAAGAAAGCGGATGTAATATCTTAATTTTTTTCACTTCATATACTCTCGTGTCTGCTGGACCACCACCGCCGCCATACGATATAGAATAAACCTCTGAAAATAATGGAATTAACATAGAATTCAAAACAAACATGAGGGGGAATAAATAACTCTTATTTTCAGGGTAAATATCATAAAATCTCTTATCCCGCCAAGAATTGCGAGGATCGGCAACAAAGAATCTCTCTCTATAAGTAGAGGGCCAAATTATGCAAGAGGATTCGCGTTCTCCCAAATCCCACCAGGGGTGGCGGGAACGGCAGGTGGGTCGTTTATGATATCCCCTCTTCTCGCCAAACCTGATGTAGTCCCAGATAAAGGAACCTCGAAGCTCTCGTTCCTTCTTGTGACACATAATCACCCGGTAGCGTAAGTCCTCCTCCCTCACCACCAAATAATGGAGCTCGCGGGGGCTCTTTATCACTGGTTTTATGTACTCCTCCTCTACCAAGAAAAGGACATCCACCTTTCCTGAGGGACGGATGAGACGAAGTCCCTTCTCCTTCGCCTCCTTAAGGCTACCTATATCCCGCCTGTTTGCCGCCCGAAGGAGCTCCTCCTCCCCTGCTTTCTCGGTGATGTCCTCCACATAGAAGAACTCGTTCGCCCCCGTCTTTATCCCAAAGCGCACCTCGGCTACCTCCCCTAAGGGGACGAGCTTACCCCTCCCCTTCTTGAGGATAGTGAAGAAGATCTCCGGGGCACGGAGATACATCCCACCCCACTTTCCCCCGATGTATCTCCCTCGGGAAAAGGGTTCATCCAAAACCTCCTCCTCCTCAGGATGTTCCCATCCCTCAGCCAATAGGATCTCCTGCTTTACCGGAAAGACGCGGAAGGAATCCGAGTTGAGGATATCCTCTGCTTCCTCTATCTCGATCAGGGTTTTTGCGTTCACCACCTCGGAGAAGGGCTTCTTGAACATAACAAACCGGGCAGTGTTTCCGAGAGAGGTCCACTTCTCTCCTTTTTCTGGAGGCAAAGGGGCACCAAAAAGGGAGATAACCGTATTAACATCTGCATGTTCGAAGCTTCGCTCCGCCTCGTTGTCGTAGATCGCCTTTATCGGCACATACTTAGCAAGAAACTCCTGAAGAGATTTTCCATAGTCGACATCGAGCCAGGAGTTCGAGGTGATGAAACAGAATACACCCTCTTTGTTCAGCAAGGAAAGCCCATGGAAGTAAAAGTATATGTAATAATCGCTCTTTTTGTCTATCTTCGGGGCATAGGGGAAGACCTCCTTTACCGAATTGATGAGGCTTTCCTTATAGGCATCCTTCTCCTTCCGGCTCACCTCATCCGGGTTTCTCCGCGGGGGTGCTATCTGTTCCTGGCGGACATAGGGAGGGTTCCCAATAACGATATCGAAACCGCCATTTTCTGCGAAAACCTCGGCGAAATCTATCTCCCAGATAAAGGGTTTCTTTTCTGGATCGGGAAGCTTCCTCTGGAGCTCTTCGAGCTTCCTTTCCTCCTCCTTCAATCTATCGAGCTCAGCGCGAACGAGGTCAAGCTCCCTCCTCTTATCCTTCCGCACCGCCAAAAATTCACCCTGGGAGGAGAGTTCGTTTAGCTCCTTGGTTTTGTTGGTGATCTCCTTCTCCAAAGCGACCTTCCGCTCCCAAATGATATCCTTGATGAGCTTGACCTCAGCTTGACGAAAATCTTCTGGCGTCTCGTAGCGAGAGCTATCGGAAGAGAAATAGAGGCGTTTCTCCTCCTCGAGCTCCCTTATCTCCCGCTTAAGGGAGGGAGAAAGTCTCCGCATAAGCTGGGAGAAAGAGATTCCCCCTATCTCCTGGATTAGGGAATCTCCTACCCGAAGCTTCAGATCCAGATTGGGAAGAAGGGGGCGTCGTTTGAGTTCGGGTAAAGGGAGCTTAGTCTCTATCACCAACTGAAGCCAGAGCCTGATCTCAGCCATCCGCACCGCCCAGGGCATAACATCCACCCCGTAGAGGTTATCCCGAATTATCCGCTTCTTGATATCGTAATCCTTAAGCTTAATACCGAGATCCCGATAAAGCTCCGAAAGAATGAGCAACATCCCCACCAGGAAAGCACCCGAACCGCAGGCAGGGTCCACCACCTTGATCCTTCTGGTGAGTTCCTCAAGTTTATCAACAAGGTTTTCTTCCTTGAATGAAGAAATCGCCTTTTTCTTCTCCTCCTCATCTCCGAAAAGGAGATAAAAAAATCTTTCCTTTGGAACATCGGGAAGACGGTGAGCGAAATACTCGGTGAGAGCACGGCGACACATAAAATCGACCTCCTCCCTCGGGGTGTAGAAGATGCCCTTGTCGTGTCGCTCCCTCGTCTCCTCGGCGACATTGGCGAGCGATTCGTAAACATAACCAAGCATCTGAGGATCAACCGCCACTTCGACCTCAAGTGGTAGTTCCTCCCTAATGGTAAAATTATATCTATCGAAAAACCCGTTGATTATGTCCCTAAAAAGCTCGTCGGGAAGGCTGAGGATAAGATCGTCGAACTCGGTCTTTTTGAACAAACCGCCATTTAGGTTGGGAGCAGTGGTTAAAACTCCCCTTATATCCGGTGGTAGCTTCTGGTTAATCCTTCCATAAATATTGTTAAAGGCGTCGAGGAAGAGGAGTTTTAGCCAATCCTCATAAAAAGAATCAGGGGAGACACTTCCTCTACTTTTCTCTTCAAGGTATCGTCTGAAAAACCAACTGACAAACCTTGACCTCCCACCAAGCCATCCCTTTTTGGCGATGAAATAGAGGAACATAATTCGGTTCAGAATGAGGTGCGCCCCCTCGTGAGCTTCCTTGATCTCCACCTTATGCTTGAGAAGCTCTTTCTTAAGGCGGTCGAAGACATCGCGGTAGCCCTCAAAGAACTCACGGGTAACCCGGCGGACGCTGAACGCCTCACGCCATTTACGCCACACATCACCTGCCTTGTCCTCGGGAGAATAAGCAAGTGAGGATATAGTCCTGAGATCGGTATGGTAGGGATCGTCCCGGTTCAGATAAAGCTTGACCAGCTCAAGCTTTCTTCCCTCTCCCTCCTTCTTAAGCTCGGGAAAGACAAAGACATATTCCCGAAAATCGGCGGTGAGGATCAAGAGGACCCGGTCATACCTATCTCTAAAAGAACGGGCAAGCTCACGAATTAGACTCCGAGGAACAGGCTCCCGCCCTTCCCTCTTCACCACTATCAAGAAAGCCTCTATTCCCTCCCAGCTAATCAGGGGGTAAAGTTCCTCCACTTGGTCATAGTATTCCCTCCGCAGGGAAAGATCGGGTGGGAGTCTCTTCTGGCGATAACTTGGATCGAAAACCTCAGGAAAGCCAAGCCTCCGGAAGAGCTCGTAGACCTTATTCGGAGAGTCCATTCCCTTTATGAAACCCTCAATTTCCTTCGATAAATCCTCCATATTCCTCTCCTGTATTTGGCGAATGAAGACGAAATTTGCCTTCATTATACCCAAAAACAGTGAGGGTTAAAAGTACTTCAAGAATTAAGGGAATTTTTTTCTTGGAAATTTGGAGAAGGAATAGTAGAATCAAAATCCGCTCAACTGAGAACAGGGGTAAGTTACCATCAACAAAAGGGAGCCAAGATGAGGATTAAGAGACATCCGATCCTCACCTTCGAGAGGGGACGGGAGATAACCTTTGACTTCGAGGGGCGTAAGATAAAAGCCTACGAAGGGGAGTCAATCGCTGCCTCCCTCCATGCTGCCGGCATCAGGGTCCTCTCGGAAAGCCTTCGCTTTCACCGCCCCCGCGGTTTCTTCTGCGCCATCGGCAAATGTTCCTCCTGCCTGATGGAGGTGGACGGGGTGCCCAATGTGAGGACCTGTATCGAGCCCGTCCGCCCAGGGATAAAGGTGAGAAGGCAAAAAGGGGGCATCGGCAGGATAAACATCGAGGTGGAGAAAAAGATTCACCAAAAGCCCGAGCTCGAAACGGTAAAGACCGACATCGCGGTGGTTGGCGGTGGTCCTGCAGGGCTCTCCGCTGCCATCTACGGAGCTAAGTACGGGGCGAGGATTGTGGTCGTCGAGGAGAACCCAAGGCTCGGAGGGCAATTGATAAAACAGACCCATAAATTCTTCGGCTCTCACTCCCAGTTTGCCTCGGTTAGGGGGATCGAGATCGCAGAGCGCCTCTCCGGTGAGATACCGGGGGACAAGGTTGACATCATCACCCACTCCTCGGTAGTGGGCTATTTCCCCGAGGAAAAAACGCTCATCGCCTACGGCGAGGGAAAGCTGATCAAGATCGTACCGGAACGGCTCATCGTAGCAACCGGAGCTCAGGAGAACTTCCTCCCCTTCGAGGGGAACGATCTTCCCGGGGTTTACGGTGCCGGCGCCATCCAGACACTGATGAATGTCTACGGCATCATCCCGGGGAACAAGGTGTTGATGGTTGGGGCAGGAAATATCGGGGTGATCGTGAGCTATCAGCTTCTTCAGGCAGGGGTGAAGGTGGCGGCGATAGTCGAAGCGATGCCCAAGATAGGCGCCTACCAGGTGCACGCCTCCAAGGTAGCCCGGGCAGGGGTCCCCATCTACACGAGACACACTATAAAGAAAGCCATCGGAAAGGAGAAGGTGGAAGGAGCGGTCATCGTGGCGCTCGATGAGAAGTGGAACGAGGTACCGGGCACCGAACGGGAGCTCGAAGTCGATACCATCTGCCTCGCCATCGGCTTAACCCCATCTACCGAACTCCTCTCCCAGGCTGGCTGTGAGATGCGATATATCCCGGAACTCGGCGGTCCCGTCCCCTGGCACGATGAGGACCTGGAGACGAGCGTCTCCGGCATCTATGTGGCGGGGGATGCCTCGGGCATCGATGAAGCGAGTACCGCGATGCTCGAGGGAAGACTAACCGGAGTAGCAGCCGCCGAAGACCTCTTCGGAGCAACCAAAACCACGAGAAAGGAAAAGGAAGAGATAATAAGAGCTCTCGACGAACTCCGTGAGGGACCGTTCGGCGAGCGGGTGAGGATCGGTAAGCAAAAATTGCTGACGGGAGGTGCCCGATGAGCTACCTGGAAAATGGAATCGTATCGCCTGAGGAGATAACCCTCCCCGACGAAAAGCGGAGAAAGAAAGGACCTTATGCGGTTATCGAATGCGTCCAGCGGATACCTTGTGATCCCTGTGCCAGCTCCTGCCCCTTCAAGGCGATAACCATCGAGGGCTCAATAAACGAGCTACCGAAGATAAACTACGAGCTCTGCACCGGTTGCGGCGTTTGTGTTAGTCTCTGCCCCGGTCTCGCCATCTTCATCATAGACGAGAGCAAAGAGGGAGAGGAGGGGATAGTAGGAATACCCTATGAGTTCTTACCCTTGCCTGAAGCGGGCGAAGAGGTGATCCTCCTTGACAGAGGAGGAAAGGAAATAGGCAAGGGTAAGGTGGAACGGGTAAAGAAGGACAAAAAGACGAAGACCCCTGTGGTCTATGTACGGGTGCCTCGGGAAAGGATAATGGACGCCCGGTTCATAAAGAGGGAGGGGGGGAAATGACTGAAGGAAAAAGGATCGTCTGCAGATGTGAGGATATCACCTATGAGGAGGTGGTCGCCGCCATCGAGGAGGGCTACACCACCTTAGAAGAGATAAAACGAGTTCTTCGCTGTGGAATGGGTACCTGCCAGGGAAGAACCTGTAGCAGGATAATCACCGGAATAATCGCCCGGATGAAGAAGATCCCGCCGAACGAGATAAAACAGATAACCAAAAGACCCCCCCTAAGACCGATCCCAATCAAGGCATTGATAGGAGAGAAAGATGGAGAGAACCGCTGATGTCATCATAATCGGCGGCGGGGCAATAGGCCTTTCCACCGCCTACCACCTTACAAAGCGTAAGGTGAAAACGATAGTGATCGAGAAAAACTATCTCACCTCTGGCTCGACCGGGCGTTGCATCGGTGGGGTGCGCCAACAGTACGCTACTCCTACCACGATAAAGATAGCGATGGAATCGGTTGATTTCTTCAAGCGTGCCGAGGAGGAACTCGGTTTAGATGTCGAGTGGTATGCCGGGGGCTATCTCTTCCTCGCCTTTACCGAGGATGAGGAGAAGACCTTCAAGAAGGCGATTGAGATCCAGCAAAAAAACGGGCTCGATGTATCGTTCATCTCAGCTGATGAATGCTTCAAAATTGTCCCGATGATGTACGCCCCAGGCTTGAGGGGAGGCGCCTACTGTCCCTCCGATGGCCAAGCAGACCCGTTCAAGGTATGCTACGGCTTTGCAAAAAGGATAAGGGAAAACGGCGGAAGGATCATTTCCCCTTCCGAGGTGGTGGAGATAAGGATAAAGGGGGACAAGGTTCACTCCGTTATCACCAACAACGGAGAAGAATTCTTCGCCGATGTGGTAGTGAACGCTGCTGGTCCTTGGGCAAAGGATCTGTGCCGGTTGGTAGGACTCGATGTCCCCATCGAACCGGAGCGGCATGAGGCGATGATAACGGAACGGGTCGCTCGCCTTTGGGATCCAATGCTGGTCGATTACCGCCCTGACGGGAGCTATTTCTACCAGAGGGTTACCGGGCAGATCATAGGCTGTTATACCCCCGATCCCAATGTCCCCGGGATAAGGACAGATTCCTCGCTCGAGTTCTTCTTCGAGATGCCCCGACGGATGAGCAACCTCGTTCCCGCCCTTTCCCAGGTTTCGGTGCTCAGGCATTGGGCGGGTTGCTATTCAATGACCCCAGACGGAAGCCCAATAGTGGATGAGACGGAGATCGAGGGGTTCTTCATCGCTGGTGGGATGTGTGGGCACGGGTTTATGTTCTCTCCGGCTATCGGCGAGCATTTGGCGAACTACATCGTGGAGAAAGATTGGGGTCTTCCCTGGGATGAGTTCAAGCTAACCCGCGAATTCAAGGGCAAAGAAGCCCTCCGCTGAGTAGATGAGGAATCTTCCTTAACTAAGACCCCGCAAAAACTGAAGAAGAAAGTCGGCGGTCACCCATTCCCCCGATTTTCAGCGGGCAGGTATTGTATTGGGTATTACGCTACTCGTAATCGAGACGGCTTTGCTACTGTTAATAGTTAAACTTCTGCATAAAGAAGGAAAATCGTTAGGGAGCCTGCTAAACTTTGAGCTATGAAATCCGGCAAGGTCCCTGGATCCCTCTTCGGAGGATGTCTTATAGCGGGTGTCGGGTTAGGCCTTTTGTTCTCCGTCCTCACGGATTGGGGGATTGGAATGGCAGCAGGGGTGCTTATTATAGGAATAGGCGTTGGCATAGTACTGGAACAACTCCGTACTTCCAAATAGCACGGAAACATATTCAAATAGGACATAGATCGATTAACCAAAGTATTCCTTTGATATCGTTCATATTATCTCCCTTCCATTACAGCTAAGTGAGGTGATAAAAATGAGGGCGAGGGTTGATTGTATTCCCTGTTATCTAAAACAGGCGCTTTCGGCGATAAAGGAGATAGAGAAAGACCCGGAAAAACAGAGAGCCTTGCTTATAAAAACGGCGGAGATACTACCGGAGCTCACCTTAGAGGAGACACCGGCGGGGAACTCGAGCTTCATCCTCTTCCGGGTATCCGAGCTCACCGGATGCCCTGATCCTTTCAAAGAGAAGAAGCACTACTACAACCAACTCGCCCTCAAGCTCTATCCCAAGCTGGTAGAATTGGCGAAAAATCACCCCGATCCATTAGAAGGTGCTGTTAGGATCGCAGCTGCAGGGAATGTGATCGACTTGGGCATCCTTTCTACAGTTAACATCGAAGAGGGAATAAGACAAGTAATGTCCTCTGGCTTTGCCAGAAACGATTATGAAAGGTTCAAGAAAGAGCTAAAGAACGCCAAGACCATCCTCTATCTTCCCGATAACGCCGGGGAGATCGTCTTCGATCGAATCCTAATAGAAGAACTGACAAAACGCGGAAAGAGGGTGATCATCGGGGTTAGGGAAACGCCCATCCTGAATGATATAACCCCAATTGATATAAAGGAGGCAAATATACCGGAAGAAGTAGAAGTGATTATTACCGGATCGAGGAAAATAGGTACCGATCTTCCCAGCTGTTCAAAAAGATTCATCAAAATCTTTCAAAATTCCGATATAATAATAGCAAAGGGACAGGGAAATTTTGAAACCCTCTCCGAAGAGAGGGGACCGATATACTTCTTATTGAAGGCTAAATGCCCTTTAGTGGCGGAAGAGGCAAAGGTCCTGTTCGGGGATATGATATTTGCTCGCGTGTAAAAAAGTGCCGGGGAGGAGTATTGTTCATTATTTATGTTCTCCTCACGGGTAATTCTCCCGCCCTCCTCCCCGGCTCTCTGGGGGCTGTAAGCTAGAGGGAGGGAATCTTGAAACTATTATCTCTCCTCTTACAATATCGGCGATTCTCGCCGGTCTTTAAAGTGAAATATACTGACATCAAGAAATGTCGTTTTTTGACGCATTATTTAAGCGAAAAAACCGCTCTTTTGACAGATGGAACCTAAAGGAGACGAAATATTAGAGGGCTGGAGAGAAATAGCCGCCTATCTTAACAGAAGCGTTCGTACTGTTCAACGCTGGGCTAAGAAACGCCATCTACCAGTACACCATCCTTCCTATGCTAAAGGGGGAACAGTCTTCGCCTATAAATCGGAACTCGACTGTTGGCTCAGGATAAAGCACGAGGCTCCCGCTCTGCTGTATCTGCCGGACTTTATCCGTTCGCGAAAGATTTGGGCATTGGTACATATCCTGATGGCTATTCTCCTGGTATTCCTCTTCTACTATTATTTTAAACCCCGGTTTAAAGTACTCCACCCCGTTTCCGTGAGGATTGTAGGCTCAAGGTTCATCATCCTCGACAAAAGGGGGGAAAAACTCTGGGAATATACCTCCCCTCTTCCCATTTATGAAAAGGAACCACAAGCTCCTGGGAAAGAAAGACTTCCTCTTGTTCGCTTTGTTAAGCTAAGCCCAGCCAGGGGAGCAAATACCCTCATCACCTTCAAGACAAGGGAAGAACCACCTCGTCTCTATCTTCTATGTTTTTCAAATCAGGGAAGGCTCATCTGGAAACACCGCTTAGGAAGACCGCTCAACTGCGGGGGAAAAGTTATCCCTCCGGACTATGAACTGATGCGACTTGAGATAAGGGATTTAAACCGCCAGGGAGGAAAAGAGATTATTGCACTTATAAAGCACAAAAGCTCCTTCCCCTCCTTTATCCTCATCTTCGCCCCTAAAGGGGACCTCCTTGGGGAATATATAAATACCGGCGCTCTCTACTATCTGATAATAACCGATCTCGACAAGGATGGTCTTTCTGAGATAATTGCTGGCGGAGCAAACACTGCCTACTCCCGTCCTGCCATCGTCATCCTCGATCCAAGGGTAGTACAGGGCTCATCCCCTCTCCCTGATCATAAAGAATACGCCCTAAAGGGAGTTCCCCGGGGAACGGAGAAGTACTACCTTCTTCTTCCCAATACTGATCTAGTCAACCTGTATCCTTCTTCTTTCTGCCAGGTGGGGGATCTGTCTTTTTCTGCCAATGAACTCTCGGTACATACATGCCTTCCCCAAACCGAAGAACATCCCTTATTTGTTGGACCGATCTTCCGCTTCCATCTTAATCTCCATCTATTGCAACTCGAGCCTCACGATCTCTTCCTTCTTCAGCGTCAGGAGTTAGTACGGAAGGGAAAACTTCCTCCTATGGGTCCTAACTATATAGAAGAGTTGAAGAAAGACCTTCGCTGGTGGGATGGAGAACAATGGGTCAATCGATCCACGATGAACCGGCTATGGAAAGGATGGGGAAATGAGTAAAGAAAAGAAAGAACGACTCGATGGATGGAAGGAGATCGCAAGTTATCTCGATCGCGATCCCCGCACAGTGATGCGCTGGGAGAGGGAGCTTGGGCTACCCATCCATAGGATCGAGAGCAAAGGCAAAAGCATCGTCTACGCCTTAACTGAGGAGATAGACGCCTGGCTCTCTTCCTTCTCCCAGATAGCTCCAGAAAGAAGGAGAGCAAGGTTACTAAAAACGAGAAAGAGATTCTGGTTATTTCATCTCGCCATCTGCTCTCTCATCGTTATTTTAACCGTTCTTCTAATATACCCTTGGCAAAAGAGGAAACCGAATCCAGCTGATTTCGATATATCGGGAAGCAGGTTGATCATCCTTGATAATAAGGGAAGGAAACTCTGGGAGTACGATGCAGGGAGAAAGCTCATTTCCAAAAAGGAATATAAAAAAGGAGAGCTAAATATTAATCCTTCCCTTCTCATCACCGACCTCGAAGGCGATGGAAGAAGAGAGGTTTTATTTATCCCCATCTATATACGGGAAAACCCACTTCTACACCCTCTCTCCTTTCCGAACTTTCTCATCTGCTTCGAGGCTTCAGGAAAGATAAGGTTCATCCTGAAACCAGGAAGGGAGATAAGGTACAACAAATACATCACTTCGTCTAACTACCAATTAGGACCTTTCATAGTTGACGACCTCGACGGGGATGGGAAAAAAGAGATTATATTGGAAACGCACAACATCCCTTTATTCCCCTCACAGCTACTGGTATTGACCGCTCAGGGTAAGGTCATTGGCGAATTCGTGAACGCGGGGCACATCCAATGTCCCATAGTGGTGAAGGATCTGGATAACGATGGCTACAAGGATATAATCATCTGTGGGATAAATAACACCTTCCGCTCCAATTTCCTTGGGGTATTCGATTATCGATCCGTCTTCGGCTCATCGCCCACACCGGCGGATCCGGAACATACCTCCCCTGAGCTCGCTCGAGGAACGATGAAATATTACATTGTGCTACCGAAAATCGATCTTCATCCTCTCCTCACCACTTACCCAAGCGCCACTTTTGATATTACCGATGAGGAGATCGTCCTCAAAGGAACTATAAGAAATGACAATCCCGATCTGCTTCCAAATATAGCCTCGCTACCAACCCCCATCTTCCATTTCGATTATTCGTTGAGGCTCACTAAGGTGGAGCTTCCGCGGAAATTTATAACGGCTTATCGGGAGCTCGCGAAAAAGGGTTATCTCAAACTCCTCCCCCCGGATTATGAGAAAAGATTGGCAAAACGGGTTCTCTGGTGGGATGGGGACAAATGGGTGAACCACCCCACCAAGACTAAGATGTGGAGAGAATGGGAGTGAAAAAACACTTGACAAGGAAGGGAAAAAATCTTATGTATAAAAGCGAATGTGGCGCTATCGTCTAGGGGTCTAGGACGGATGGTTCTCAGCCATCAAACCCGGGTTCGAGTCCCGGTAGCGCTACCAGTATTAATAAGGGGCGGTAATCGCCCCTAAATTTTTTTAGCCGATCATCAAAAAGCGCGAGCAGAAAACATTTAGGATAGAGACAGCCATAAAGGCTGTCCCTACACAGGATCAAAGGATAAGAGGAGGGAGGTTTCTCCTCTCAGTGAGAACAAGCTTGGGTTCCCTAAAAACTTCAACGACAAACTTTAGCATAGCAAAATTCCCCTTGAAAGGGTGGAAATTCTATTCTATAATTTGTATCGGCGGCGCGCCCATAGCTCAACAGGATAGAGCGTCTGACTACGAATCAGAAGGTTGGGGGTTCGATTCCTCCTGGGCGCGCCATTAGTCTTTCGGTGAGCAAAAAAGCCCACCTTATTTCTTCCCCTTAACCCAACAATATCGGAAAGGAGGGGGAAATGAAAAGGGAGTTTCTTCTTCTCGTGCTTATGGTCCTTCTTACAACCTCTTTCACCTTCGCCCAGATACCGAAGGAGGAGGTTTTAAAACGGGTAGCGATACCTGCCAAGGGGGACCTAAGAGGGTTGGTCGATATCGTTGGCTTCGCCCATACTGCAAAGCAGATGGACTTTGTCGTCTCGCTCTGCGAGAAGCTCGAAAAAGAGCACTTCGCTAAGCTGGAAAAGGAATATGGCATCTCAAAGGAAAAGCCAGCGATCGCGGTTATATGCCCTCACGATGACTACTATTACGCGGGCAGGGTATATATTAATGTCATCCCCCATATAAAGGCGAAGCGGGTAATACTATTCGGCGTCTGCCACTGGGCGAAAACCTTCGGGGTAAAGGACAAGCTCGTATTCGACGCCTTCAAGAGATGGCGCGGTCCTTACGGTCCTGTTCCTGTATCACCCCTCCGGGAAGAGATAACAAAAAGGCTCAATAAGGAAGACTACCTCATAAGCAACGAGATCGAGGGAAGTGAACACTCAGTAGAGGCAATAGTCCCCTTCCTTCAGTATTACAACCGGAAGGTAGAGATAGTATCCATCCTCGTTCCCTATATGAACTGGGATCGGATGAACGAGCTCGGGAAAAAGCTTGCCCAGGTAGTGGGATCAATAATAAGGGAAAAGGGGTGGAAGCTGGGCGAAGATATTGCTTTCGTCATTTCTACCGATGGCGTTCACTACGGGGACTACGGCTGGAGTTATTACGGGTATCACCCCTTCGGATGCGACATCAAGGGATACGAAAAAGCAGTGGCTCAAGATCACCGGCTGGTGAACAACTACCTTGCAGGAACCCTTAAGAGCTCGAAGATAGAGAAGCTGTTCTCCCTACTCGTTGATCCGAGCGATCCCACCAAATACAGAATAACCTGGTGCGGCAGGTTCTCCGTTCCATTTGGGACAAACTTTCTTGCCCAGTTGATGAAAGAGCTCAACCATAAACCACTCACCGGATACTTCCTTCGCTATGGAACGAGCATCAGTTTTCCCACCCTGCCGGTGGAGAAGCTCGGTATGGGACCGACTGCGCCAAGCAATCTTCATCACTTCGTGAGCTATATTGGGGTGGGCTATTTCTAAAGGCTTCTGAAATAACCTCGCACCTGCCGATATTTCTCCTCCCATTCTCGGCGAAGTCGGTGGGGAATGAGTTTACCCATCAATCGGGTGGTAGCCACCACCCGAGGAGCTAATACGGAATCTCGTATCACCCTGCTTCGTGGAGGAAGGAGAGCAGCGAGGAGATAAACAAGAGCGGTGGAGATGAAAACGCCGATCAAGAGGGAGAGAAGACCACCGACGATCCTGTCGAGGAAGGACAGTCCCGTCACCTTGAGGAACCGCCGGATGAAATAGCTGAACAGGGCGAAGAGGAGCATCATCCAGCAGACAATGATAATGAAAGAGAGAACGAGGGAAAGCTGTGGATGACGCGGGATCAACCGGTCGATCACTGGAGCAAGATACGGGGCATAGCGGTAGGCAAAGATGATCCCCAGAATCATCGAGAGGAAGAGGAGAAAGATCCGGGTAAAACCCCTTATTAACCCATAGATCAAAGAGAAAGCAAGAATGACGGATATGACGATATCGAGCCCGTTCATCTTCCCCCCTTGACCTTAAAAATAAACCATTATGCTATAATTGTAAACGATGAAAATAAAGCTTCTCGTTCCATCCGATATCAAAAAAGCGGTCCCAATGAAGGAAGCGATAGAGGCGGTAGAGAAAGCCTTTATCGCTTACTCTGAAAGGGAAGCGGTGGTTCCCGAGCGGACCGCGATCCCCCTCTCCACCGATCCGATGGAGACCGCCTTGTTTATGCCATCCTTTCTCACGAAGGAAAATGCGCTGGGAATAAAAGTATTAACCGTGCTCCCCAAGAATCCCTCACGAGGGCTCCCTGGCATCTCCGGAATGATGCTACTCCTTGACCCCGAAGAAGGGGGAGCAAAGGGGATACTCGATGCTATAACGCTCACCGCCATCCGTACAGCTGGGGCGAGCGGCGCCGCCACTCGAACTCTCGCGGTCGAAGGGGCGGAAAAAGCAGCTATCTTTGGCGCCGGCGCCCAGGCGAGCTACCAGCTTGAGGCAATTATCACCGTTCGTCCAACGATAAGGGAAATCGCCATCTACGACATCGAAGGGAAACGGGCGGCGCCGCTCGCCGAGAGGATGAGAGAAAAACATCCAGAGATAACTTTCAAGGTAGCAAGCTCACCGGAGGAAGCGGTGCGGGAGGCGGATATCATCACCACCGTTACCACATCGAAAAACCCTGTCTTCCCAGGCAAACTGGTAAAGGAAGGAGCTCACATAAACGCCATCGGCGCCTTCACCCCCGATGCCCGAGAACTCGATGACGAGATCATATCTCGGGCTAAGATCGTGGTCGACTCAAGAAAGATGGCAAAGATCGAGCCGGGAGATATCATCATCCCCTTAAATACTGGGGTGATAAAAGAGGACGACATCCTGGCGGAGATAGGCGAGGTCCTCGCTGGGAAGAAGGCTGTAAGAAGCTCTAAGAGGGATATCACCTTATTCAAATCTGTCGGGCTCGCTGTCCAGGACATCGCGGTAGCAGACCTCGCCTACCGTAAGGCAGCGGAGCTCGGTTTGGGTAAGGAGATCGAACTTTGACTACTAAGAAAGATGAGGAGTTCCTCCGCCTCGCCCTCGCCGAGGCGAAAAGAGGGGCTGAGGAGGGCGAGGTGCCGGTAGGAGCGATCATCGTTATAGAAGATGAGGTAGTCGCTTCTGCCCACAACAAGCCCATATCCCTGAACGATCCAACCGCCCATGCCGAGATCCTGGCGATACGGGAAGCGGCGGAGAAACTCGGAAACTACCGGCTTACTGGTGGCACCATCTATGTAACCATCGAGCCCTGTATTATGTGTATAGGCGCTATCCTCCAGGCAAGGCTCAGCAGGCTCGTCTACGGTGCAGATGACCCAAAGTTCGGTGGAGTTTCTTCTCTCATCGATCTATCAAAGATAAGGGGATTGAACCACAAGCTCGAAATCATCTCTGGGGTGCTCAAGGAGGAATCCGCCTCCCTCCTCCGCTCGTTCTTTGGGAAGAGAAGAAGGGAAAAGGAATAGACAAATAAGAACATTTTCACTATATTATCAATTGAGCGGAGAGGTACCCAAGTGGCCGTAAGGGGGCCGACTCGAAATCGGCTTGTCCCGTGATGAGCGGGGCACGTGGGTTCGAATCCCACCCTCTCCGCCATTTCTGTGCAACAAAAAAGAAGGGGAATACCCCCTTCTCGAAAGAATCCAAAATCCCTTTCTGATTAAAAGCAGTAGCTTATTCCTCCAACGAACCGCTCTGTCAAGTGGCTTCCTTCCCCTTCAAAGAAGATATAGAACAAGCGAAAATCTCCTCTTACAAAGAGCTTCTCCATAACCGGAATCTTTATCCCGCCGCCGAAGTTGATGGCGAAATGAGTGGCGCTATCACCAACGCCGAGGAAAGAGGCTGAGGCACGGCAGAGACCACCACCTGCAGTAAAATAGGGGACGAAGCTCTCATCTTCCGTCTTTATCGTACCAACGAAATTGCCATTGACGAAGACGAGCGAGGTATCAATAACCCCAAAAACGCTTCCCGGCACATAGGTGAACTCGAACTCGCCTCCGAACATCTCGCTGTAAGGGATAAAAACACCTCCCCCAATAGCGAGATCTGAACCGAGCACATCCATATGGTTTAGCCCAACGAAGAGAGAGACTTCCTTCTCCTTGTCGGCAGAAAACAGAGGAAGAGCAATAAGCAAAATCAGCAGGAACAACCCCGCTTTTTTAAGCATAACTTGTCTCCTTAATGTTTAAAGTTGCCCTTTCTTTACAATCTTAAATTTTAAAGAAAATTACTGTCAAATTTTTTCAGGAAAATCCATTTTTTTAAGAAATCAAAGGCTAAAATAAATTTTTCTCCTCCTTTGACTTCGAGAGTTCTCCAAATCAACCAACCACCATTTAATAGTGACTAAAAACGATAACCGAGACCACTGGTTACCCTGTGAAATACATCCCCCTTTTCCCCTTGCTTAAAAAGGAACAATCGGTAATCAACCCGGATGAGAAACCTACCCCCTACCGGGAGTTTAACTCCTCCACCAATATCCCCTGCTGCTTTGAAGGATATACTTCGTCTTATCACTCGTTCATAGGTAATGGGGACAAAGATATCCCCGATAAAAATGTAAAGGGTATCTGTTTCCTCCGGCGAGGTTACCTCTGCGTATAACCCAACTGCCCCACCCCACCAGCGAGATAGGGGGTCAATCCTTCTGCCAAATCCGTGAACTGATAAACAAGATCCATATTAAGGATATTACCGTTTATCCTGACATTATTTCCGGGGTAAAGCTCGGTCAGCCCTCTCCTTATGGGGTAGGTATCAGCAATGGGGATAAAGGTATATTCAAAAGCAACACCCAACTTACCGCTTAGGGGAAGGAAAAAGCCACCGCCAAAACAAACAGAGGGCTCATACAAAGTAAGGATAGTCAAACCCAAAAACACCGTAGATCTCTTTCTTCTCATTTTGGGAGAAAAGAGGGACGGCGATAATTAGAAGGATACCAAGAAGAATCGCCATCTTCTTTAACACCGTGAAAACCACCTCAGGTCATAAAAAGCCTTCTACTCCTCAATCAAAATCTCAAGCAATGATTATGCCAAAGAGACCCCACCTGCTAAATCCCTCGGTAATAAGAGGTTGTAGAAACTTAAGCGTCCTCTCTGCCCTCAATGGAGGAGAAATTGACTCCCTCTGGGTACGCCTGATCAAAAAATTTAGGAGTCTCCCCAATCGGAGACTCCCACTCGGTTAACCAATGCCGGGTGATGTCTGATCTTATATCTTTACAAAGATCATCTACTGTGAGAATTACAAACCGCCTATGACCATTTTCCTGACGCGGAAGGTGGGAGCGCTAACGCTTCCCTCGAGCTCGAGATCACTCCCCACCACATCAATACCTTTAAGCATCTCAAAGATATTCCCTGCAAGGGTGATGTTCGCTACCGGCTTCGTCTTCCTCCCCTCTTCGATCCAAACGCCCATCGCTCCAGCAGAAAAAGCCCCGGTTATCGGGTTCACCCCACCGCCCTGGGTTGCCATCAGGTAAAGCCCGTTCCTGACCCCTTTTATGATCTCCTCAGGATCCGTGTTCCCATTTACCAGGTAGAAATTGGTAGGACCGATGCCGGGAAGGGAAGAGTAACCACTCCGAGTAGCGTTTCCGGTAGATTTCGTTCCCGCTTTAGCTGCCGCCTGAGTATTGTAGAGATAGGTCTTAAGAACACCTTTATCCACTACCACCTTCTTTCTGGTGGCTACCCCTTCACCATCAACCGGACGGCTGCCCAACGCCTTATCCAAGGTGCCGTCATCGATAATGGTAATAAGGGGAGAAGCGATCTTTTTCCCCAGCATCCCCACGAGGAAGGAAGCCTTTTGCAGCACCCGATCTCCGGAAAGCGCTCGAAGCAATCCAGCGAGAAGCCCCCGTCCTGCCCGGGGAGAGAATACCACCGGCACCTCTTGTGATTTAACCGGCTCACCACCGAAAAGGGAACGGGCGAAATCAACCGCCTTTTTGGCAAGCTCCTCCGGCTTCTTGAGATCGGCGAAGAAACGAGCAGAAGA